>RFQS01000126.1 GCA_009924885.1 Pseudomonadota bacterium
TAAACAAGGTTTTTTAGATGGTGCTTATTTCCCTGCTTTATTTCAGTCCTCTAAACGAGTGCTCATAGGCTATTTCACCGCAGTTATCATAGGAAGCATTTTAGGCTTAGCTATTTCACGCTTTAAACAGCTCAGCAACAGCATCGGAGAAAGCCTAACAGCTTTACAATCAATTCCAAGTGTAGCTTGGGTTCCTTTAGCATTGCTTTGGTTTGGGATCTCCGAGTCAGCTGTCTTATTTATAGTTATCCTAGAAGCTTTTATCCCATGCTCACTTGGTGTGCAGAACGCTGTAAAAAATATTCCTCCTAAATTAATACTAGCTGGACGCTCGCTTGGATGCGAATCCTTTGATCTCTATAAACGTATTATAATTCCAGCGATACTTCCTCAGTTAATTAGTAGCTTGAGACTTAGCTGGGCATTTGCTTGGCGAGCGTTAATAGCTGGAGAATTATTCATTAATGGCTCTGGCTTAGGTCAGACCTTAGAGCTTGGTAGAAGCCTCTCTGATATGTCAGAAGTAATTGCTATGATGTTGATCATCGCCGTAATTGGCTATGTCGCCGATAATATTGTATTTAGAAAACTAGAGGAAAGCGTAAATCATTATTCTTAATTTCACTTAACTTTAAATTATTCGCTCACTAATACGACGATGCTAAAAATAGATAAATTAAATTTAAAATTCAAGTCGAATGGTTTCACGAAAAATCTTTTTAATGATTTTGACCTATGTATAGATAAAGGAGAATTTATTTGCATACTCGGCCCTTCAGGGTGCGGTAAAAGCTCTCTTCTAAACATTCTAGCTGGGTTTGAGAAAAGCTACACTGGCGCAGTTTTACTTAATGGTGAAAAAATTTTAAAGCCAGATATTAAAAGAGCCATAGTTTTTCAGGATTATGCATTATTCCCGTGGCTAAATGTAATTGAGAATGTCAGCTTCGGCTTAAAAAAGGAAATCCCTAATCGCCAAGAATGTTTTATGCAAGCCATTCGCTATCTTGAGTTAGTCGATTTAGTAGAACACTCTAGGGCACGAATTCATGAGATTTCTGGTGGCATGCAGCAGCGAGTAGCCATAGCTAGAGCTTTAGCCGTACGACCTGAAATCCTTTTATTAGATGAGCCTCTCGGAGCTTTAGATGATTGGTCGCGTAGAAATTTGCAGAATGAATTAATTAAGATCTGGACAGAACTTCAGCAGACCATATTATTTGTTACGCATAGCGTAGATGAAGCTCTCTTACTTGCTAGCAGAATAGTAGTCATGAATATTAACAGTGAAAAAGTTTTAGATATTCAGCTAAAAGCAGAGCATCCGCGAAAATTAGATCATCCTGAAAGTATTAAAATACGCCTTCTAATTAAAGAGGCTCTCAGCCAGAAGCTTAAAAAAAATATCAAGGACAAGAGTTCTCACTTTAGTGCAAATGATAATACTTTTGACCCTATTATTTAAGTATCCGCTGGGAATGGAAGCTTTGCTTATTTTTGGACTCGGATCATGAATCAATAAGTCTTTTACGAATAGATTAAATACCTAATTTCAGAGACTGATATAATTTAGCTTATGGGTAAAAAAATCACTGTTCTATACGGCACCGAGACTGGTAATTCCGAGTCACTCGCAGATGAATTTGCGAAAGCCGCTAAAGCTAAGGGACACGATGTCGAACTATCGGCAGCTTCGCAAAAAAACATCAGCGATTTAAAATCTATCGAAAACTGTGTCGTAGTTATTTCCACTTGGGGAGACGGTGACGCACCCGCGGATGCAGAAAAATTCTGCGAAACCCTTTATACAGCAGAAGAAGATGAAGTGAAATTAGATAAATTACGTTTTCATATTTTAGCTCTAGGAGATAAAAGCTATGTAGATTTCTGTGGCTGTGGCCGCAGACTAGATGGTCACCTAGAAAGACTTGGTGCGACTAGATTTTTAGCTAGAAAAGATTTAGATACTGATTTTCAAGATCATTTTTCTGCATGGAAAGATGAGGTTTTGAAAAATGTCTAATCCCATAATTAATAAACAGAGAGTTTTTAAAAAAACCATAAAAATTCCTGGCGATAAATCGATTTCACATCGTTCTATTATCCTTGGCTCTATCGCTAAGGGAAAGACAGAAATAACTAATTTCTTAAACGGTGAAGATTGCATATGCACCCAAAAAGCCTTTGAGAGCTTAGGTGTCGAAATAGAAACTAATTTTCATGACCCCGAGAATCCCATCGTAAAAATTCACGGAAAAGGCATAGAATTTTTAAGAGCTCCGAATAATGATATTTATTTAGGTAATTCTGGAACTGGAATGCGTTTACTTGCGGGATTATTCTCTGGACTGAATTTTAAATCAGTTCTCACTGGTGATGAATCACTCAGCTCTAGACCGATGAAAAGAGTTATAGATCCACTGTCTTTAATGGGGGCAAATATAGAGTCTTCTGAAGGCAAGGCTCCGCTTATCATTCACGGCACATCTAATTTAAAAGGTATTAGCTATAAGTCACCCGTCTCATCAGCTCAAGTGAAATCCTCTCTATTACTAGCTGGTTTAAATGCAGATGGTGTAACCACTATCATTGAGCCAGAAAAATCTAGAGATCACTCAGAACGAATGCTTGATTATTTCCAGTCTCCTATCTCTTATCATCATGGCAGCCTAGAAGTGAGCATCAGAAGACCAGAAAAGCCACTCCAAGCACAGAGAGTAAAAGTCCCTGGTGACATATCTAGTGCTAGTTTCTTTATGGTCGCAGCAGCGATAGTAGAAGATGCTGAAGTCGAACTATTAAATGTCGGCATAAACCCTACTCGCACTGGCATTATTGATGTGCTCACGATGATGAATGTCGATTTTAGTATTCACAATCTTCGAGAAGAAGGCAAGGAGCCTATCGCAGACATCATAGTAAAAAGCTCTAATATAAAAGCGTGTGAGATAAGCGGAGATATTATTCCTCGCCTTATTGATGAGATTCCAGTTATAGCTATTCTTGCAGCTCAAGCTCAAGGCACTACTGTTATTAAAAACGCTGAAGAGCTTAAAGTTAAAGAATCTAACAGAATAGCCACTACCGTGAAGATGCTTAAAGGGCTTGGCGTAAATGTCGAAGAGACTGATGATGGAATGATCATTGAAGGTCTTGCGGGAAGAGATTTCCCTGGGGGTGATGCTTCGATAGTAGTTATAGATAGCAAAGGAGATCATCGTATTGCCATGAGTTCAGCTATCGCAGGCTTGCATTCAGCGAAACCTGTAGAAATATTAAAAAGCGAATTCGTGAACACTTCATTTCCCAGTTTCTTTAAGTATTTGGGCTTAAGTGATGTGCTAAGATAATTTTTTCCGAGGTTGTAAGATGTCTAAAAAGATTAACCCTGATAAACAGCAAGCTGGCGTAAAAAGAGCAGCAAAACTACTTAAGAGAAAACAGAAGAAAGCTAAATCAGCCAAAGCTTGAGAGTACCTTTACTAGACCTGCCCGCTCAGTACCAACAGATTCAAGACCAAGTTGAGCCTGTTGTTCTTGATGTTTTGCGCAGTGGTAACTATATTATGGGAGAGCAGGTTAAGTCGTTTGAACTTAAGGCTGCTGAGTACCTTTCAGTAAAACATGCTATTTCCTGTGCAAATGGCTCAGATGCGCTTTATATATCATTACTCGCTTTAGATATTAAAGCTGGTGACGAAGTTATTACTACTCCATTCACTTATATTGCAAGCTCAGAGTCCATAGACCAAGCTGGAGCAACTCCAGTATTTGCAGATATAGATTTAAAAACTTTTAATATAGACCCTAAAAGACTTAGAGAAAAAATTAACTCTAAAACTAAAGCTATAATTATTGTTCACTTATTCGGCCAATGCTGCCCGATGGATGAAATACTATCCATTGCTCAAGAGTATAATTTAAAAATCATTGAAGACACCGCTCAAGCCTTTGGTGCGACTTACAGCAGTTTAAATAACGCAGAAATTGGAGTTCCGCTGCACGCCCCTAATAATTTTAATAAAGCTAAAGCTGGCACTATGGGTGACATTGGGACTTTCAGCTTTTATCCGACCAAAAATCTTTCCTGTGCTGGAGATGGTGGTTTAATCTGCACTAATTCAGATGAGCTTGCTAAAAGACTTAGACGAATTAAAGCTCATGGTTCTGAGCGTAGGTATTATCACTTAGAGCTTGGCGTAAACAGCAGGTTAGATGAAATTCAGGCTGCTATCTTAAATATAAAAATTGATTTAATTGATAAGTGGAACAAGCAACGCATGATTAATGCGGAACTTTACTTTAAAGAACTCGCAGAGCTTGAAGCAGAGGAATTTATAAAGTTACCAAAGATCGCGGATTATAGTTCGCATATTTTTCATCAGTTCAGTATCCTCGTTGGCACTCATTTAGAGGATTCTAGTAAATTAAGAGATCAGCTTAAAGAGTTTCTAGCATCTCATGAAATAGGTTCTGAGATTTACTATCCAGTTGCCTTACATTTACAAGAAGTCTATAGGCACTTTAACTATAAGCCTTTCGACTATCCTAATGCAAGAAAAGCCTCTCACTCAGTACTTTCCATACCAGTACATCCAGAGTTAAATCAAGAACAGATTTTCTTTGTCTGCCAGGCTCTTAAAGAATTTTTCAAGCAGAATAAAAATACATTAAAAGCAGATGCTATGACTAAATCATTAAGTCATTAACGAGACCGCTGCTCAACTCCATTCTCTGCATTTTCGTCGTCCTCTACAAACGCTTTATTAAAGCGTTTTCATTACAGGCACCATAAAAAGGACAGACCACGCACTCTTTAAACACCTTCTCTGGGAGGCTTTGAATATCGACTAGATGATAGCCTATTTTTTCAAAAAATTTTATTTGATAAGTCAGTGCAAAAATAGTTTTTATTTGCATACTACGTGCCTCATTCTCACAGTCTTCCACCAACATTCGTCCCAAGCCATGTCCATGAAAAGCTTCATGAACAGCTAAGCTTTTAACTTCAGCTAGCTGATTTGTAAAAATATCAAGATGAGCACAGGCAATTAAAGACCGCTGCACAACTCCATTTTCTGCGTTTTCGTTGTCATCATCCTTACTTATCTTATAAATAACTCTAAAATCTCTTATCTGCCTGTACAGCTGATCTTTAGTTTTAGGTAATAATAATTTACGCAATGCAAAAAAATCTAGAAGTGCAAAAATAGCATCCACGTCATCAACAGAAGCTCTTTTTAAAATGAATTCCGAACTAGATTTCACAAAAATAAAAAAAGACCATACTCAGGGGGGGGGAGAAGTATGGTCTTATCTTTATTTTATAACAAAGGTTAATAATTTGCAGTATTTAGTTAAGAAATTAAATGAATTAAATCTAAACTAACTGTAAAACAGCTAGCTGAGCGTTATCGCCTCTGCGCAAGCCGTTCTTAATAATTCTAGTATAACCAGAAGTCTGCTCTTTATATCTATCCACTACAGCATCAAAAAGATCTTGAACGACCGCTTTATCAAAAATAAAAGAAGCAGCTTGTCTTCTAGCGTGCAAGTCTCCTCTCTTCGCAAGAGTAATCACTTTCTCTATTTCTGGAGCAACTGCTCTTGCATTTGCAAGTGTAGTATTAATCTGTTTTTCCCTCAATAAATTAGTAGCAAGAGCTCTAAGAGCAGCTTTACGCTGATCTGCCGCTCTACCCATTCTTCTTTTCTTTCTTCTGTGTCTCATTTCCTTTAACCCTCAAATATCTAAATTTTCAAAACTCAGAAATTTAGTAATCCATACTATGACTCAAAGATGATTCTCTATTTCTTAGTGAATAACCCATGGTCTCTAACTTATCAAGCACTTCTTCAGCAGATTTTTTACCGAAGTTTTTAATATTCATTAAATCAAAATCAGATAATTTTAAAAGATCTGAAAGTGAGTTTATATTAGCTCTCTTTAAACAGTTATAAGATCTAACTGATAACTCAAGCTCCTCAACACTAACACTTACAGCCTTATCTTCTTCTTTACGCTCTACTACAGCAGAAGCCTCTTCAACAGTCTTAATAACGCCTACTTTTTGACCAGTAAAGTCAACAACAGCATTCATCATCTCAGTAACTTGAGCTGCTGCTTGTCCAATAGCTTCTCTGATAGAAACGGAGCCATCAGCCCAGATTTCCATCGTTAATCTATCAAAATCATTAGATTGACCAGAAGGACCAGGAACTTCTTCCACTGAATAAGCTACGTTTTTAATCGGCGTGAATACTGAATCTAAAGGAATAACATCAACAGAAGTAACAGCATCATGATCCTCAGCTGGTACATAACCATAACCTTTAGATACTGTAATTTCAGCATTTAAAACACCGTCTGGAGCCAGATTTGCGATTTCCAACTCTGGATTAATAATCTCAACATCACTTGGACATTCAATTTGAGCAGCAGTAATAGTATTAAGACCAGAAGCTTTTAAAGTCAAAGTTCTTGGCTCATCTGAAT
>RFQS01000127.1 GCA_009924885.1 Pseudomonadota bacterium
AAGAAGGACTGAAGGAGCTTTATTATGCTTGCAGACCCAGAAGGCAGCCTTCCTAATATTACGGTTTGGCATCCCTGTTTCTAAAATCTCTTTATGCATCACTTTCGCTAGCTCATAGCCTGAATCTGAATAATAATAAGTCTGTAAGCCATCCATGGCACTATTCGTCGCTAAAGCATTTACATGCACTGAAACGAACATATTAGGAGAAATACTTTTAGAAATTTCGACCCTTTCAGCTAACGATAAAAATCTATCCTCAGATCTAGTCATAAAAACCTTTACTCCAGCCGTTTCTAACAAGGCTTTAGTTTTTTTAGCGATAGCTAAGGTTATGTCCTTTTCTGCATGCCCATCATAGAGAGCACCTGGATCATAGCCTCCATGACCTGCATCTAAAACGACTTTCTTTTCTAATTTTTCATGCACTGGCAGATCCGAGGGTAACCCTTCTTTTATAATCGTGTCGGAAGGGACAGTAGAAATAGGATCAGTCAAAGCTGGCTTTAGAACATCATTAACAGCTGGCTTAGTAATTAAATCCTTCTTGTTAGTAGGGATGATGGTAAGCGTAAGTGTCTTTTTATCTACAGAGGTAGAAATATCAGCATAAAGATTTTCATTTTTTAAATCAAAAACCACTCTAGTAACGGGCGTACCTAAAGTCGCTAAACCATACCTCATACCAGATACATACTGAGTTGGTTTAAACTGATTCGCTCTTAAATTTTCATCAAAAACGATACCAACTAAATCAAGCACATAGCGTTCAGGTTTTTTTAAATAAAGAAATTTATAATCGATCTCTTTAGTAGACTCCACTATAAAAACAGTACCCTTATCTGCCTTATCTAAAAGGCTCATGGTGAGCAACTTTCCACCTTTAACTAAACTAATAGCATCTGCCTTATCTGAGTTTCCACCTACAATAATTAACTGTTTTTCATCAGCACTTATTTTAATTTCACGCTGCTCATACTCCTTAGCACCAGTAAGTACTATGCGAGTAGTAGAGTTATTAAATTGGCTTACTTTAATAGATTCTGCACCATTAGTAGTATCTAACTTAAGGGCTGGATTCGCTAAAGCAGAACCAACGATATCCACAACCAATCTAGCTGGATTATCTAAAACGAAAGAACGCACATTCAGTGGACGATCTGCCGTCAGATATAAGCTGCCCGTCTTAAGCTTAATATCAATAATCTTAGAGACTTCTACTTCTAAATTAAAGTAAATGCTCTGTCCAATATTATCAATCTTGACTTTATCAAGGAGTGCCTTATCTGTAGACTGAATCACTACGCGCACCACGTCATTTTCAAACTGAGCTACTGTAACCTTATTAATCGCACCAGAGTCTAAATCAAAAATCTGCTTAGGACCCTTAAGCCGAGCACCGTATATATCAAAGACCAAACGATCTGGGCTTGCATAAAGCTTTTTAGCAAATTTAATAGTAGAAAAAGAATTATGAGGAACCTTTAAAATACCATGCTTTAAAGTTACATTCTGTATAGAAATAACCTTATCCTCTGCCTGAGCGGTTAAAAAGCCTGTACTTAAAAATGTAAAAAACAATATAGCTATTAAGCCGAATTTATTAAGGATCTTATTTTGTTTTAGGAGCATAGTTAATATTAGGGAACCTGTAATAAATATTATGACACTATATTGCATTGTGGCAAACAAACCATGTTTATCTGCAATAAATCCAAGCAATGGCATAGCAATAACAGCAAAGCCCCACGGCACCCCCATTATCAAACTACTTGCAAGAGAAGCCTTTTCTGGAATTAGATTCTGGGCCATAGAGATAAGCTGAGCTTGAGTGAGATTAAGAATAAAACCTGCAATAAAAAGAATTAAAATATTCGAATTCTGAAAGAAAAGAAGAAAAAGTGGTGCTGATAATAATAAGCTGAGCAAAATAACTGTAAAATTTCCAAACCGTTTAATTAAATAAGGTCCAGCAAAGCTTCCTAAGGCTACAGAAACAAAAAATACAGTAGAGGCAAAGGCCCCTTTTTCTATGCTCCGATGAACATCATCAAAAAATAACTCTGGTAAAAAAGTATCAAAAGTAACGATTATTAAAGTCCGTGAAAAAGTAAAAACCACCAGTAGAATTAAAGTCCAGAACTTTAATTTAAAAAGGCTAAGCTTAAACCTTGGTACAGCCTTAGAACTGCTAATTTTAGAATCTCTAATAAATATAATCATTAGAATAGCCCCAAGGACACAACAAGGTATCGCAAAAGCCAAATTTTTATTCTGCGGTGGGCTGCCAATTAAAAAATAAGCGAGTAGTGGACTTAAACCAGCTCCAAATGAGCCATAGAAGATGAACTTTGCAATAGCTTTCTGCTGCTCACTTTTATTAGCTAAAGCCCCAACATAAGCTACTGAAGCTGGATGGAATGCAGCATTTCCTATCGCCGCAATGGTTAAAAAGATCAGCATCTCGTTTAAAGACCTAACGAAAGGAATTAATGATATAAAAACACCGTTAAAGAAAGTGCCAAACACCATAAGGAATAAATCTTTCGTGAAAATACTGCTAGATTTTTCTAATAAAGAATCAGGTTTAAGATTTCGCTGCTTATCACTAAGCCAACCAAATACTGGCTGTAAAAAAAAACTCAAAAGAGCTGTATAAGTACTAAAAAAGCCTAACTGAGCTAAATTTAAACTAAAATCACGCAGCATCAGCGGCATTATAGTCGGAACAAATTTCGCATAAATATCATTAGAGAAATGCGAAATGTTTAAAGCCCTTAAAGCCGATTTATTTTTTTCTGAAGACACTAATAAGATTCTATCCTTTTCTTATATGCTTGCTATTATTATTTCTCTGTGAGAATAGCGATATTAGGTAGTACTGGGTATACTGGAGTTAAGCTCATAGAGCTGCTTCTAGATCATCCTTTTGCTGAAATTGTTTTTATTAGCAGTGAGCAATACCAAGATAAAAAATTCTCAGAAGTCTATCCCGCCTTTATAAATATTTTTGATCAAACCTGCCTTAGTACGGATGAATTAATTAAAAATACTGAAAAATATAAACCTGAGGTAATTTTCTTTGCCACACCAAATGGCATAGCCCTAGAGCATGCACATATCTTTATAGAAAAAGGAATTCATGTCATCGACTTAAGTGCAGACTATAGATTCAAAGATCTTGAAACTCATTTTAAATACTACGCCATAGAGAGAAATAACCCCCAAGACCTGTCCCTAAATAAGTTAGCGACCTATGGACTCTGTGAATCTTATTCACCAGAAAAAAAACTTGAACTATCTTCTAAAAAAGCTCAACTAATTGCAAACCCTGGCTGTTACACTACTGCAAGTATACTCTCTGTACTACCATTAATCGCTCTCCACCAGAAGAATAAAGATATTTTAGATTTATCTAGCTTTATCATAGATGCTAAATCTGGGGTAAGCGGTGCTGGACGAAAAGCCTCTACAGCACACCTATTTACCGAAGTTAATGAAAGTTTTAAACCCTATAATTTAGCTCACAAACATAGACATACTCCAGAATTAGAAGAATTTTTTAGTCTTTACAGTAGCGATAATATTAAATTAACTTTTTCACCTCACCTAATCCCTATTACCAGTGGGCTTTTAGCGACCTCCTACCTGAAATTCAAACAGAAACCTAATCAACCAGAAAGCTTTCTAAGAGATACTTATATAAATTTCTACAAAGATAGTCATTTCATCAGGATCTTACCTGAGGGTGAATATCCTAATACTAAATGGGCTTGTGGCACGAATAATGCCTTCATTCAGATCGACTACGACCCTATCAGCGAGAGCATCATAGCCACCTGTGCAATAGACAATACTATTAAAGGTGCTAGCGGGCAAGCGATTCAAAATATGAATATTTTATTTGGATTAGAAGAAAATCTTGGATTAAATTTAAAACCTAGAATAATTTAAGAAATATTATTAAAAAGATGATTCCCATAACCAAAGCTTAAAGTATTTTAGTTACTATGAACATAGGTATTTTAGTGTTTCCACACTTGCCACAGTTTTTTTGAGATCTTGGTCTCCTCCTAATTTTTCTAAATAATGAATAATCAAGAACATCAATTTAATATGGATAACACTGCTGATAATTTTACAGTAGTAGATATTACTGGAGTAAAAGCAAAATCTAGTAGTTCTATAAAACAAGAATCTAAAAATCCAAAAAGCAAGCAATCATATTTCGAGGAAGATATAGAGCTGAGTTTAATTGATTCAGCTTTCAGTAATATATTTGAATCAGCAAGACCATGGAAAAATTATTTTATTATTCAATCACATCTTTTCAAGGAAGAGGAGCTTGCATGCTGCTTTGATTTAGCGGAAAATTTCATTAAAAATAGACATAGCTTAGCTTTAAAATTAATCATCATTAATCGCCTAGAAGCCTACAAGAGCTTAGATTACGAAATTACAGCTATCTCTAAATTAACAGCAGAAATATTACGAAATTTAGATGCGCAGCTCAGTATAGATGATCATTTAAACTCCTTTGGACATAAGTTTTCACAGATATGTTTTGAAAATATTTTTTATCGAGATCTCAAGGATTTTGAGTTTAGTGCTTTAAGTAAGATCGACATAGATGAATCATTACAAGTAAAAATCAGACAAGAAGTATTCGCTGAGAATCGTTATCAAGATTCATTCACATTAACCATAGATCATAATTCAGATAAACCAGCTTATCCTCAAAAGAAAAAACGCTTCGATTTTATTATTATAGAAACTGAAAAAACTGATTTAGACTTTGGTACTAAATTTAAGCTTAAGTGCTTTGAGACTGAATTTACAGACTATATCAAAAATAATGCATTACTCTTAAATGAACAAGAGCTAAATAGCTGCGAGGAATTAGCTAAAGAGTTCATCAAATGCCGTCATGAAAATAATTATCAGAATCTATTTAACTTACTTAACATCAAAAAAGCAGCTGGGGAGCATCTTTCATCCATAATCTGTGCTCTTATAGATATTTTTGCTAAATTAGACCTTAAACTCAAAGAAGCTAAACACTTAAGCCATGACCTTTCTACAGTTATACAAGACTATCAAAAACACAACTAGGCACTGTGTAGCGGTCTCTGCTAATTATTTTTTCAATTCGGTAGTAGTCTCTTTCTTGTCTTTTTTAGCTACTAGTTCTAAATCCCAAAGAGCGATTTGATCTAGTAAACTATTCGCAACAGGTTTTAAAGTAGGATTAGCATTCTTCAAAACTTCTACAGCTTTCATTAATTGCTTATCTTTACCATCTTCTGGAATTCTCGTACCGAAAGGAGCATTAATATCAAAGAACCATGGTCCACGACTATTTTCATAATCATACTTCTCTAAACTAACCTCATAGTCTGGTTTTATACCTTTTTTATTAATATCCGTCTTATCTGGCGTTAAATACTTTGCAATAGTCACATTAATACCGCTACCATTCTCTAATTTATTAATAGCTTGAACTAAGCCTTTACCAAAGGTCGTAGAGCCGACTAGCTCTGCTCGATTATTATCTCTTAAAGCACCACTAAAGATCTCACTTGCACTTGCGCTACTACCATTAATTAAAACCACCATAGGCTTATCAGTAGTAACCACTTTTCTTGCTTTAAATGAATTTATATAATTATTTTTATTAACAGTACTTACTATAACTCCATCTTCTAGAAACATGTCAGAGATTACCATCGCATTATTAAGTAAACCACCTGGGTTATTTCTAAGATCTATAATATAAGCCTTAGCTGATTTATCTAAATTATTGAATGCCGCAAGAACTTCTCCTACCGTATCTTTCGAGATAAAAGTACTTAAACGAACATAACCAATATCATCAAAAATAATCTTAGCTTGTCCATCTGGAATAGCTTTGATAGGTATTCTATCTCGCTCAATAATTTTAGTAAATTTAAGTTTCTCTCTCTGCATCAAAAGCTTTACCTTAGTTCCAGCTGGACCTCTAATACGCTTTGCCGCTTCTTCAATTGATAAACCAGAAGTGTTTTTATCATCTATTTCAAGAATTAAATCATTAGGTCTAAGATCCGCTTTAGAGGCTGGTGTCCCTTCTATAGGTGCTATAACAATTACACGCTGTTCTTTATCTAAACCTATTTGAATGCCAATACCTGTAAGCTCAGCCTCTATGGACTCCTTCTCCTCATCAAAAGCTTTCTTATCTAGAAACCTAGTATATCTATCTCCTAGACTCGCAACCATAGTCTCTATGGCTTTATTAGCATCTGCTTCAGTATGAATATACTCATCATAGCGGTGACGCCATATATTCCAGTCCTGACCATTAAAAGAAGAGTCAACGTAATCTTTCTGGATAATCAGCCAAACCTTATCATAGAGATCTATATATGGTGATTTAGTATCA
>RFQS01000128.1 GCA_009924885.1 Pseudomonadota bacterium
AGCTCAAGCTAAATCAGCAGGAATAGATTCACAGAGCTTGATTGAGATTTTAATTAATTAATTCAATTTAATGAAAAACTTCCAGATTCAGCTCTCCATAACGATCTTAGCCATCCTTTACGGATTTGTATTTTTTGCTGATTATATAGCTCCCTATAATCCTTGCGAGCAAAATAATAAAGCGAGCTATGCTAGCCCCTCTAAATTCGGCGTAGATACTCATGGCATTTACGCTTATCAACAAAATTGTATTTACAACCCTAAATCTTATAAAAAAGAAACTCTAAATACTAAGCAGAAGATTTATCTAGAATTTTTCACACCCAAAAAGCTTATCAGCACAAGATTAGCTGCTGATATTTATCGCAAAACATCTTCAAAGGCGAATTATAAAATCTACATACTCGGCACCGACCAACTCGGCAGAGATAATTTTTCACGTTTAATCCACGGAGCCAAACCCAGTCTTACAGTAGGTTTTCTTGCATTATTAATAGCATTCCCAATTGGAGCTCTGTATGGAGCGATCTCTGCTTACTCTAGTCCATTTATTGATAATATTTTAATGAGATTAGCTGAGGCGATGATGAGCTTCCCCAGTTTTTATTTATTAATAATTCTAGCGGCTCTGCTGCCAGCGAGCCTTACGAATATAGAACGCTTTGCTTTAATTACTATAATTCTGTCATTTACTGCTTGGGCGGGCTTAAGTAGAGTTATTCGCGGTATTCTGCTTTCGATTAAAGAAGAAAATTATGTTAGCTCTGCTAAATTAATGGGTGCAAGCCCCCAGAGGATCATTACACAGCATTTAATCCCACAGAGTTTTTCATACTTAATAGTCGCAGCGACTCTCTCTATACCAGGCTTTATCATAGGAGAATCAGCTTTGAGCTTCCTAGGCTTTGGCATAAATCAGCCAGATCCAAGCTGGGGAAATATTCTCAGCGAAGCTAAAGAATTGAGTAATTTATTTCATCGCCCGCAGATGTTAATTTATCCTTCTCTCTTGATTTTCCTTGCGGTTTATAGCTATAACGTGCTTGGTGATTATCTGCGAGATAAGTTAGATACGCAGCATTTATAAGTAATAAACCCACCTGAATTCCCTGAGACCGCTGCACAACGTGCAGTTTCAAGGCTGAAGAGGACGAATGACCGCAGTGTACTTAACGTACATGAGGATCATGAGGACGACGAAAACGCAGAAAATGGAGTTGTGCAGCGGTCTCATTTTGCTAAAATAAAAATTAATGCAAAGCAATTTACTAAGCCTAGAAGATAAAGTAAAACAGTCTATCCGTGAGGTTCCAGACTTCCCGAAGCCTGGGATAAATTTTAAAGATATAACGACATTACTCCAGGATATAGAACTCTTTAATGAAGTGATAGAACACTTTACTAGAGAGCTAAAGACAGAAAATATTCATCATATTATCGGCATCGAATCTCGTGGATTTATTTTTGCAGTTCCTTTAGCGATGAAGCTTAATGTACCATTCATTCCTGTAAGAAAGCCTAATAAACTGCCAGCAGATACTCACAGGGAGACCTATGCACTAGAATACGGTGAAGATAGCTTGGAGATTCACTTGGATGCTTTTAAGTATCAAACAGATGAAAATGTTCTAATCGTCGATGATCTACTTGCGACTGGGGGCACGGCTTTAGCTACATCTAAATTAGTGACTCAGCTTGGGGCTGCTAAGGTGAGCTTTCTATCTTTAATTGAGCTTAGCTTTCTTAATGGTAGAGAGAAATTAGAAAATGCTGGACTTGAAGTGAAGACACTGATTAAGTATTAGATCTCCAGACTTAGTACGATAGTAACTAAATTTATAATCTTTTCTAAGAGTTTTCTGTTAATACTCGAGTTCCTGGTTCCTTTGGTTGATTCACTACATGTTGACTATTAGCTAGCTTTATTTTGCCTGCTGTTAATAAATCTCCAAGTCTTGTCTTTACTGATTGTTTATATGCTGAATGGGTTCCAAATACGTTGCAATCGGTTCCTCCATGTTGAGCATGATAACTGACTTCAAGAGGCTCGCCACTATAATAATCTTTAACATATTTGCGAATTAGTTTTTCTAAAGTATCTTGCTGAGGTGCTTTAATATCATGATCTAATTTAGTGTGAGCTGCTGAAATATTTATTGAATCCGGATTCACCCCTTTCGCCCCCAAGCAATGTTTTTTGGATCTACGTATTGTGTCGCGGTTCCATCTCTGTCAATAATAGTGTGGTAGGATAAATTCCTTTCTTTAAGAGTGTTAATAGCATTTTGTGTTGTTGGACCTAATGTTTCATGTATTACGATTCTTTTAATATCACCTTTGCCTCTATTTGCAATCCTAAATCCACTATCAGCTGGTGGTAATTTAGACCACTGAATATCCTCCTTATTGGAGCCCCCACTAAACGAGCTCCCTGTTTTGTAAGCCAATCAGTATTAGCATTACCCAAAAAAGGTTTCAGGAAAGCCTACTCAAGCAATTTCAAAACACCCCACGAAAAAGCTCAATAGCAGCAGCCTTCACATCCTCCTGCCGCATAAGTGACTCCCCCACGAGAAAACCCTTAACCCCATAATTCATTAATCGCTTAACATCCTCAGCAGAGCTAATCCCAGACTCAGATATAATAAATCTATCTTTGAGTCTATCTTTAAATTCTTCGATAAGATTAATCGTCGTTTCTATATCCACATTAAAAGTATTTAAATCACGGTTATTAATCCCTATCAGCTTAGCTGGTGTATTCAGCGCTCTTCTCAGTTCCACGGTATCATGCACCTCTAGAAGTACGTCTAAACCTAAATCCTTCGCATAAAAATATAGTAATGCTAACTCCTTATCATTTAAGATAGCTGCGATTAAAAGTACCGCAGAAGCCCCAGCAGATTTAGCTTGCAGAATCTGTCTTTTATCTATAATAAAATCTTTTCTTAAAGTAGGTAGAGAGCTAATCCCAGAGACGATTTCTAAATATTTAAGACTGCCCTGAAAATACTGTTCATCAGTAAGTACTGAAAGTATATGAGCGCCACCCTGCTTATAAGCCTCAGCTAGAGCGAGTGGCTCAAAATCTTCACGAATAAGACCTTTACTTGGACTTGCTTTTTTAAGTTCTGCGATTAATACTGGACCATAAGTTTTAGTAAAAACTTCTATCAGTGAAGGTTTACTAAGAATTTTCGTTATGCTCTTTTCAGAAATAGCCTTTTCAAGTTTTTCATAGACCGATTCTAAAACAGCCAAACTAGGTAACAGCTTTAGCTCTTCTTTTTTAGTATTAACTATCTGATTTAGAATACTCATCTAATCATGCCCGCAGCTACAGTATTATTAGTTATTTCATCTATTAAGATAAACGAGCCAGTAGAACGACTTTCATCATATTTATCCACCGGAATAGCTTTAAGTAGTTTAAACTCTACTCTAGCTATATCATTAAGAGACAGGGTCTCAGCTGGATGCTTAGAGAAATTATTAATATCAAGTTTATATTCTATCTTAGTTGGCATAGCTTTAACCAAGCTAGAACAGTGTTTCAAGTAATATTTTTTACCTAACTGGAAAGGGTCTTCACTCATCCAGCATAAATCTGCACTAAACTGAGCTTCTAAAGCTGGTTCTTCACCTGCTTTCACAAACATATCACCACGACTGGTATCTATCTCATCCTCTAAACATATAGTTACAGACTGCCCAGCATAAGCTCTATCTAGTTTAGCTTCGTATAAATGAATAGACTTAACTCGTGATTTTTTCTTGGATGGCAGAGATATAATCTCGTCCCCGACCTTAATTTCACCGCAGGTAACTTTTCCAGCAAAGCCTCTAAAATCTCTATACTCTGGTGAATCATTACGAATTACTATCTGCACGGGCATTCTAAACTTATTAAAACTCTGCACAGTATTTGGATTGACCGATTCTAGAACCTCCATAATAGTAGCTCCCTTATACCAAGGCATATTATAAGACTGCTGTCGAACTCCAATTTCTGCGTTTTCGTTGTCCTCATGATCCTCATGTACTTCTAGTACACTGCGGTCATTCGTCCTCCTCAGCCTTGAACTTGCACGCTCGACAGCAGTCTTATCGTGAAGTTGTTCACCACGATTCACGACATTATCACCAGCTAAAGCTGAAACAGGAATATAAAATATCTGACTCGGCTTAATACCTATGCTAGTCATCATTTCATCAAAACTACTAACTATCTCGTTAAATTTAGCTTCTGAATAATCGACTAAATCCATTTTATTTACAGCGACTATAAAATAAGGAATCCCCAGTAAAGCAGAGATATAAGCATGCCTACGAGACTGATCTAATATACCATTACGAGCATCGACTAAAATAATCGTAAGATTAGCTGTAGATGCACCAGTCACCATATTTCTGGTGTATTGAACATGCCCTGGTGTATCTGCGATAATAAATTTTCTTTTCGGTGTCGCGAAATATCTATAAGCCACATCGATGGTAATCCCCTGCTCTCTTTCAGCAGCTAAGCCATCTGTAAGTAAAGAAAGATCTATACCATTAAAACCTTTTTTAGCACTGGTTTTCTGCACGGACTCTAACTGATCTTCAAATATAGCCTTAGAATCAAAGAGCAATCTACCTATTAAAGTAGATTTACCATCGTCCACACTACCAACAGTAGTGAACTTCAATATCTCTGTATCTTTCTTATTTGCAACTAACATCTTCAAAAAGAATTTTATCATGGCTAGACAGCCTCACTAAGATAAATCCTTCTCTTTAAACTTTCAGCAAAGCTCAAGAGCTGCTTCTTTGGCACATACTCTATAGTAGCCTTATCATTTTCTACAGCTATAATCATAGAACCTGTTAGAAAGAAGGTTTCATAAACTACTGAAGAAATTTTTTTATTATAAAAATCTACGACTTTTATTCCCCAGAAAGGCTTTTTATCTATAAAGATCACACGATGATTAGTGGAGATCAGTAGCCCTAAGCTTTTATTAAAAAACCCTCTCACTGACTCGATCACCTCTTCATCTTCATGCAGCACATCTTGAACAGCCTCATCTTCATGAGAAAATAGAAGACGTAAAGGAACAGAGATTAAGAAAAAAAACTCAGACCAGAATTTCATTATCTATCGACCTGTAATAAAATCCTTCTTAATTCAGCTACACTCCAAGCCTGAGCGATGCAACCTCTCGGTGCATGAGGTTCATCACCATCAAAAATTTCAGAGACCGAATAATAACCACCATGCTTTAAATGAGAATCAAAATAATTAATCATAGTTCTGATACGTTTTTTAGTAGCGTCTAAATTATCGGTAGTCTTTAAAAGTGCATCAAAGAAGGGACCTAGAAGCCAAGTCCAGACAGTACCATTATGATAAGCTGCATCTCTAAGATTCACATCACCTTCATAGTGCCCTTTATAGTGAGAATCAGCTTTATTTAAAGTTCTTAAACCAAAAGGTGTAAGTAATTCTTCCTCTACTATTCTTACAAGAGAAACCTGCTCGAATTTACCTAAGGGTGAATACTCTAGAGAAATAGCCAATAGCTGATTAGGTCTTAATTGCTTATTTGGAATTAAAGTAGGATTCTGAGAACCATTTACATAAGTAGGTAAAACATAATCAGCAAGATAGCCTTTTTCTTCTAACCAAAATACTTTCGTATAGTTAGCTTTAACTTTATCCTTAAGCTCTGAAACTTTATCCTTAAAAGGATCTTTAAACTCTATCGCTAACTCCTCTACAAAGGATAGGGCATTAAACCATAGAGCATTAATTTCGACGAGCATTCCCCTGCGAGGCGTTACAGCAAGACCATTAACTCTTGCATCCATCCAAGTAAGTGAATCCTGTTCTGTACCAGATTCTATTAAACCTAAATCATTAAACTTAAGATGAGCTGAACGCCCCTCTTGATAAGCGTTAATAATATCTTTCAGGTCTTCCCAGAATTCTTTTTTTATCAAGGATAAAGAACATTTCTTCTTATAATAGAACTGTTGTAAAGCCCAGAATAACCACAGAGAAGCATCTACACTGTTATAGGCTGAATGCTCAACATCATCACCTATCATATTTGGAATTAAACCATCCTGCTTAAAGTCTAAAAAGCGCTTGAATACTTTAGTGAATTCCTTCTCTAAAGAGGTTTCTAGAAGTATACCTGGTAAAGAGATCATAGTATCTCTTCCCCACTCACCGAACCAGTGATAGCCTGCGATTATAGAATAAGTATCATTTTTACTTTTGATCAAGAATTGATTAGCTGAATAAGTAAGCTGAGAAAGCATGTCAGCATTTTTTAAATTATTAGATTTAATCAGCTTCGCTCTTCTAGAAAATTCCTCACTCCATAAAGATTTTAAAGATTTTTTTAATTCACCAGAATTATGAACTGCGACATA
>RFQS01000129.1 GCA_009924885.1 Pseudomonadota bacterium
TATCCACAGACTACGACTATGAGGCTTTTTCCATCCCTCAATGTAAGCAGGATAAGCTTCACTAAAAGGTATTTCTGGGTGGAATTCATCAATAAGCAGTCCCTCATTGTATCCCATTAAACTAATAGCGATTTTAAAAGTCGAGCAAGGTGAGTGACGTGACTTGTAATCACCTTCCTGCTTAATAAACTTATTTCCCTCCTTAAGTAAAAAACATCTCTGAGACCACTGCACAACTCCATTTTCTGCGTTTTCGTCGTCCTCATGATCCTCATGTACAAGTAGTACACTGCGGTCATTCGTCCTCCTCAGCCTTGAAACTGCACGTTGTGCAGTGGTCTCTCCCTGAGACTGAGACACAGCTTCATTTTTTGTATCTTCAGTTTCTCTCATCGCTGCCTGCACTCCCAGGCTAAATAAAAACCCAAGGACTAAAAGTAAAATAATTTTCTTCATACTATTTTGATAAATTGGCAATCAAGCTCTCAAGATTTGCAGCAGATCTTTATTAATGTAGAGATTTTCTTTCCATACTGGCTTAAGCTCTAGAATACCCAATTGAACTAGATTCTGTAAATATTTAGTTGCAGTTAATCTTGATACATTCAGTCTTTTACTCACATAATCGACTTTACTATATGGTTGCTCAAATAATAATTCCAATAACTCTTTATTATAGCCTTTTGCATTTGTACTTTTAATTTTGTCCTCTAATTTACGAAATAATACATTAATGCTCAAGATCTGCTGCTGAGTATCTTTAGCGGTAACTTCGATTCCTTTAAGTATAAATATAATCCACTCTTCCCAAGCATTATCTTTCCAAACCTCATGTAGTAGCCTGTAATAGTCAGCCTTATGAGCAATAATAAATCTACTTAGATATAAGATCGGCAGATCTAGATAGCCTTTTAAAATTAAATAGAGTATATTAATTATTCTTCCAGTCCTACCATTACCATCATAGAAAGGGTGTATGCTTTCAAATTGACAATGCTGAACAGCCAATTTTATTAACGGTGAAATATCGTCGTTATCAATATTTAAGTAGTCCTCTAGATTTTTCATCAACTCTAGAATTCGACTATGATTGTCTGGAGGCATATAAATCACCTTTCCAGTACTTGTATTTGTCAAAGTAGTTCCAGGTAACTTTCTTAGACCAGCAGAGTTTTTCTCTAGCAAAGCTTGAATCTCGACTATAGCATTAATACTAATAAACTCCTTTTCTTTAATAAAATTAAAACCACCAAGCAAAGCTTCTCGATATCCTAAAACTTCTTTCGTTGCAGGATCAGCTGTAAGACTACTATTCAAAGCTTGGTATAAATGATCTTGTGTGGTAATGATATTCTCAATCTCTGAGCTAGCTCCAGCTTCTTGAAGAATCACAGCATTTAATAATATTAAAGGGTTTGGTAAAGTTTTAGCCATGCCGTTAAGCTCACCTAAAGCTAAAGCTGAATTAGCGAGTTGCTTTAAAACAGCAACTGTCTCTAATTCAATCTTTGGTGGTAATATTGGTAAATCATTAAACGGTTTACTAGCATCCCTTTTGACTTTTTTAGTTTTTGTCATATCTTTAGATTATATATCTCATATATAAAAAAGGCAGGAATTTATACATGAGTGACTTGTCATATATAAATTCTATATATGATCTTTATATGACATAAAGATACATGATGTGCCAATTAAATCAACATTAGTTTAACTTCGGCAACTCATAACCCCAAGGACAGCCCGGGCAGCCAGTCATACAACAACCCGACATAGCATCTTCCAGCTTATCTGATCTAGCTACTCCATCAGAATCTGGTCTAGTAGACCTTTCCATCGCACGCATTGAAAAGAAATCTTCCAGATCCTTTTCTAAATCTTGAGCCAGTTTTTCAAAGTCTGGATATTCATCTTCCTCGGGCTTATCCATATAATTAAGCAGCTGTAGATTCAGTGCTGAGCGATTCTAACTGAGCACTCTGATCATAAGATATACAGGCATCAAAAATATCTCCCAAATGCCCTTCTATAACTCGGTTTAAAGCGAAGTTGTTTTTTAAACGGTGATCTGTGACCCTGTCATCCTTATAGTTATAAGTTCTGATCTTTTCTTCTCTGCCACCAGTTCCGACTTGGCTCTTACGTGCGTCACGCTGTTCTGCTTCACGCTTCTGAATTTCTAAATCGTAAAGTTTAGCTTTCAGTCTCTTTAAAGCTTTCTCTCTATTCTGTAACTGTGATCTCTCTTCACGGCACTCTACTACTATTCCAGTAGGCTTATGCTCTAATCTGACAGCGGTTTCTACTTTGTTTACGTTCTGTCCACCAGCTCCACCAGCTCTACAGGTAGTTAATAAAATATCTTCTTGCTTTAAATCAATATCAATATCATCATCAACTTGAACCAAAACCGCTACAGTAACGGTACTGGTGTGAATTCTTCCTTGTGATTCAGTCGCAGGAACTCTTTGCACACGATGAACACCAGACTCATACTTAAACTTACTGTAGACATCATCGCCTTGGATTTCAAAAACCACTTCTTTAAAACCACCATGACCTGAATCATTAAAATCAGCCATTTGATGTTTCCAACCCACACTATCACAGTACTTTGCGTACATCCTGTATAAATCACCAACGAATATAGCAGCTTCGTCCCCGCCAGCACCAGCTCTAATCTCGATGATAATATCTTTATCATCATTAGGGTCTTTAGGTAAAAGTAAAATCTGTAATTCATTCGCCAGCTTAACTATCTCATCCTGTGCTGAGCTAAGTTCCAGTTCAGCCATCTCTCTCAGTTCCGCGTCAGTCTCTTCACGGAGCATTTGCCTAGCTTCCTCTACCTGCTTTTCTAAAGCCTTATACTGTCTAAATTTTTCAGTAGTTTTATCTAGTTTTTTTAAAGATTTAGTTAATTTCTGAAATTCAGCCTGATCCTTAAATATCTCTGGGTCTGAAAGCTTGTTACGATAGCTTTCGCAAGTAGCTTCAGTCTCTTCTAATTTGGCGTAAAGTTGCTTATTAATCATGGAATCAAAATTAGCCCTAAGGTAATAAACCTTAGAAGCACCTATATATTTTACCCTATGAAATCAAGACTTAAGGATTTTTTATCAAGACATAAAAAAGCAGTGAATTAAATCTTTCTTTGTTAGAATTTTACCTACCTTACTTATGAACGCAACATTCCAGAAAATCGATTCTAGTCTTCTTCCCTTCAGCCTAGAAGCCGAACAGGCAGTTCTAGGAGCCGTACTTGCAGATGCACAGTGCTTGATGAGAGTGCTTGATCTGATTCGCAATAGAGATTTCTTTTATAAAAAGGCTCATCAGCTCATCTATGAAGGGTTTCTCAGACTCAGTGAAAAAAGCGATAACATAGACTTAGTCACAGTCTCGGAACATCTAAAAAATAAGAATGAATTAGAAGAGGTAGGCGGCAGATCTTATCTCGCAGAGCTAACTTCAGCAGCACCAGTTTCAGCGAATGCCGAATATTACGCAAAAATAGTTAAAGAAAAATTCACGCTTAGAAGCATGATTCTTGCTGGTAACAGAATAGTTGAACTGGGTCATCACACCGATGAAGACACTGAGATATTAGTAGATAAAGCTGAACAGATTATATTTGAGTTAGCGCAGAATAAAGCTAGAGAGTCTTTAGTCCATATAGAAAATGTACTTACCACTAGCTGGGAGCAGTTAGAGGAGCGTGCCGCAAATAAAAACTCTTTAACTGGCTTAAATACTGGTTTCTATGACTTAAACAGCTTCACTTCAGGCTTGCAGAAAAGTGACCTGATTATTCTTGCAGCTAGACCTTCTATGGGTAAAACGGCTCTTGCTTTAAATATCGCAGAAAATGTAGCTTTATTAAATCGCTCTCCAGTCGCGATATTCAGCTTAGAGATGGGGAAAGAACAGTTAGTACAGAGGCTTTTATGTTCTCGCGCGGAAATAGACAGCTCTAGAGTAAGAACAGGTCAGCTTAGAGATGATGATTGGGCAAAATTAGGCTCGGCTATGGGTGAGCTTGGTGAGGCTCCTATCTTTATAGACGATTCTGCTGGAGTTACAGTAATGGAACTTAGAGGGAAATGCCGTAGGCTTAAAGCCCAGCATGGCGACTTAGGCTTAGTAATCATCGATTACTTGCAGCTTATAGAAGGGCGTAGTAATAACGATAACCGTGTAAACCAGATGGGAGAGATCTCTAGAGGCTTAAAACTTCTAGCAAGAGAATTAAATGTACCGATTATCGCTCTATCACAGCTATCTAGGGCAGTAGAATCTAGGCAGGATAAGAGACCTATGCTCTCAGACTTAAGAGACTCCGGTGCAATAGAGCAGGATGCAGATATAGTCTTAATGATATATAGGGATGAATATTATAACCCTGAAACAGAGAAGGCTGGCATAGCAGATTTAATTATCGCTAAGCAAAGATCTGGTCCAGTAGGGTCTTTAGAGCTAGTTTTTCAATCTAATATTACTAAATTTAAGAATCCAGCGAGGATGTAAATTCTGTAATGATCTTGGCGATAGTGCCTTCACTCGTATCACTCTTCTGCTAGACTGCTTAATATGCCTGTTAAAAAGATTTTAATTTCGTCGCTAATAGTTTTCGTTTTCGTATTTTTCTTTGAAGCCCTGCTGCATGGCTTTTTACTTAGAGGAATTTACGAATCTACCGCTCAGTTATGGCGTCCTTACGAGGAAATGAAAGCATTTTTCCCTTACTCTCTAACTATTCAATTAGGGTTTTCGGTCATCATAAGCCTTTTCTATACTGTAATCATAAAAGAAAAAACTATGAAAAATGCTTTAAGCTTCGGAGCTTTTCTGGGACTGCTTTTCGGTTGGACGCAGTTAGGACTTTATGCTTATATGCCGATTCCGTTTATGCTGGCTCAAGCTTGGTTCTTTGGGGTGTTTTTAGAGAGTGTGGTTATTGGAGCGGTTTTGGGGTTGGTTTATAGAAAATAAATGTGGGAAGATATTAGATTAGACGAGTAAAATTCTGTAATGCGATTTAAATTAGATAAATTACCAATAAGAGTTAAAAAATGTCCAATCACTGAAGCGATTATAGAGATTAGATTTGAGCCAAATATACCAATACACGAACTTCATGCGATTATTTATGGAAAATTCTCGCAAGATTATCCTCATAGAGAAGCATTTAAGAATTTAGTACTTCCTGAAATGATTAGAAAATCTAATAATGATCTTAAATACAGTCCCTGCCATAGGTTCCAAAATGATGATCTAATCCTACATTTTGGCAGTCATGTTTTTACCATAATTAACTATGAAACGCTCTCTAAAGGTTATATTGGTTGGGATAGTTTCTTTACTAAAGCTCAAGAGATTTTCAATACTTTATTTGAAAAAAATGTCATTAAAGTCTTACAGCGAGGTAGTATTCGTTATGTTGATTTCTTTCAGGACATAAATATATTTGAAAAAATAAATCTGAAGCTAGATTATCCGAATAGTATAAATTCAGAGGAGTGCTCTAAAGAGAATATTTTATTTAGAAATGAATTTACGCATGATGATTTTAAACATATAATTTCTATTTCTAATCACGCAGAATACGGAACTCTTAAGGGTTCGTGTATAGATTTAGATATAATCAGAGATTCAGAAATAAATCAAAGCAATTTATTTGAAATAATGGAAAAAGGGCATAAACTAGAGCAAGAACTTTTCTTTGGATTATTGGAAGATAGTTTCTTAAGGTCTTTAGAACCACAGTACACTAAGGAATAAAATTTCATATGAATTCGGTAGCCACAGTTAGAATTGAGAAAACAGATGAGACTTTTGGTTATTCAAATACTCCTGTCTTGATAGACTCAACATTAGATAATCTAGAGTTGAGTAGCGGAGAAGTTCCTTTTTATGAGGCTATCTTGAGTATTCCCAGACTTTATCAAATAACTAGCCAAAAGGTCTATGAAATTATGCAAAAGCAGAATCTTAATAATTGCTTATATAATTTTTTCAAATTACTAAAAGATGAATTCCCAAATGAAAGCTTTCGCCTAGAAGATTATTCCGATCCAGAGGAAGACTATTCTGATCCTCGCTTAGCTATTACTATTCTGACTAAATCTGATGATATTGAAGGGGATATAGATAAGCATCTTAAATTATTTGAAAAGCTTACACAGCTACAGAGAAATACGTCCCCAGATAGTAATGATATGTTTTTATTTCTTGAATATTTGGAGTAGTTGTGGGTTTTGATTGGTCGGCTTATATAGCAGGGCTGTCTCATTCTAAAATATTTCAAAAATCCATACAGATGTAAGTCTGTCTAAATCTGTAAAGTCATGTCTCAATAGAG
>RFQS01000130.1 GCA_009924885.1 Pseudomonadota bacterium
GAAACGCTAAAACCCCTGCCCTGTAAGACTTTTAGAATTTTGTAATGTGTATGTACTGTCAAACTCGGGACAAGAGTTGGAAACTAAACTAAGCCTTCTTTTTACAGAACTGAGTAAGTATGAAGGTGCTAGAGGTTTACATATACAGCTAAGGAAATTAATTAAGATGCGAAATATCTTAGTGGCAGTGGAGAAATCTCAGAAATAATAATATTAAAAGTCCTGTCATCCTCAGTCATGAAGTCGTTATAGGATATTTAAATTTTCAGCTCACTTCAATTGGGAACTCTGTCTCATATTTACCTAGATCATCATCTCTACGCCTGTCTTCCATAGTTTCCCGTATTTTTTTTAAACTCTCTCTGTCTAAAAAGAAAGCACTCTCTGAACGTTTTTTGTTTTCCTGTTCTCTGATTGGCTTCATGTACTTTTTGACTATTTTATAAAGCCATTTATTAATAATCTGCTCTTCAATAAACTTCTCATTCATAAAAAGATCCTGCTTATAGATTTTCTCTAAATTTTGCTTTGTTTGCAGCACATAGGCGATGATAGCAAGAATAAAATACTTGCCTTGGGATAACAGTCTTATATCGTAAATTATTTGCCTCCATTCTCCCTTCTTTTCTGATACATCTTGAATTAGAGTAGAATTGAAAATGCCAATTTCATTTATTAATTCATTTAATGATTCCATTGCTGTAGGTGCTTCTTCGTTATCATCTATTTTTTCAACTTGACGCAAAATCTTTTTTAATAATTTGGCTTTCTTTTCAATAATAATCAATAAATTAGTGGCAAAAATCATTTCTTTAATTACTTCATTAGTCATCTTTTTAACTTCTGGAAATATAGATTTGTAAACTTGATCTTTGGGATCTCTTAATACATACTTCTCCCCAACTTCTTTTGATGTTGGATGTCCCTTGAATGCCTGAAGAGCACCTGCCAATTTAACGATAATATTGAGCTTACTGTATTGATCTTGTTCGCTCTTGGTCAGAGAATTTTTCTCGCCCCGTTTTCTTTCATAAAAGTACCCGTATTTTTTAAATTCTTTTTGAATTTTTTCTTGTTCTGATAAATTTGCGAAAAAATCACTTACTTTAACGGCATTTTGAGAATTGTTGTATCTCGTCAAATTGGTAGCAAAACGACTATCATCGTACTTTGTAGAGGTTATAACTCTAAATAAGACTTTTATGTCAGAAAAACGTTTTTTCGCAGAAGACTCGGCGTCTTCCTTGCTGAGGCTTTTTTCTCGCTGCTGATTCTTCATAAACTGTTTGTGAGCTTCGTATAGTGAGTTAACAGTTTGAGCACCATTAATAATTTGAGGGTGTTTTAAAATAAGTCTCGTTTTAGCAGTCACTTCTTTTGGTTTACATGTAAGACAGGTGATTGTAATGCCATTATTATAGGCAAAGAATTTTTTGTACTCATCAGTGTCACAAGCTGTTTCTATAATTCCTTTATTAACAGTATTTTTATGACCTAGGTAGTACCTTATATTTCGATCAAAGAGTAAAAAACTGTGTTCTTTTCGTAATTTGATGAGTTCAAATGCAGAAATAATACCAATATATGTCGAATAAGAGTTAGTTAAATCATGCTTCAAAACATTTTTTAAATCAGAGTTATTAATATTATCAACTTCCAGCTCACATTCTTCTGGATTGGTGGTTTTTATCGTTCCATTATAGTCCTTCCAGTTCTCGTGAATGTCCTCTATTCCATAAAAAGTAATATCTTGTTCAAAACTTGAAATAAGTTCTGGTGTAGCATTACCAAAATAGATTAAATATTTTTGAACAGAGTATTCCTTTTTTAAATAATCTTGGTACTCAAGGACAATATCATTTAATCTATCGTTCTTTAGGCTTTTAATATATGTAATATCTTTAAGTCGGTCATCAACATTTTGTAATTCAGTGAACCATTCCCTTCTAGCACTACCACTTTTATTTGCAGTTATATGTGTGAATTTAAATTGAGCAATATTTATGCAACGATCTTCGTGATCAGTCCAGAATGAATCTATTCCACAGTCACTACGATGTAACCCATCAATTGCGTTATCAATCTCATCATCTTGCAGGCTACGGAAAAAAATACGCATGCAAGCATAAGGAAAACCATTTCTCTCAAAATCGTTTGGGAATTTATCCTTTGTGAAAATTTTCAATTCTTTTTGTAATTCTTTATCGTTCACAGTTTAAATACTAATCTAAAGTTTCTGCTGAGACAATATAAAATTTGTATTTTAAGTAGATTGGAATGATGAGATTTGGCAATCTCACTCACTTAAAAAATTTCTATCATAAAATTTATTTTTTGTTTAGAAAATAAGTATAATTACGCTATGCAAAGTAAAAAGATATTATCACTAGGTATTGCTTTAAGCACTCTTTTGTCTTCTGGTTTAGCTGCTAGTGCTAGTTTGCTTAAAACAGAGCCTGTTTTAAACAAGTCATTCCAAAGCTATTCATCATTGCCTTCTGGTTTGGTTATAAAACCTTCTGAGGGTGCAAATAACCAGATAGCTAATCACTATTCTCACCAATCACACTCTTCTCACAGATCTCATAGTTCGCACTATTCAAGCAGTTACTAAAAAACATTAATGACTGATTATTTAATACAAGTTGATGTAAGTCTGTTTGATGCAGAGGTCGTGAAGCAAGTTCTTTATAAATTTGCGGATCAAGCTTCTTTCAATCTTAAAGATAATCAAGGTATTTTAGATATTGAAGTGATACCTAAAGATCCAGTTGTTTTCGATTTTAATCAGTTGAAATCAGTTATTCTGGATGAAATTATTGATCAAGACCTACGAAAGACTATCTCACAAGAAACTAATGATTTAAGAAATCTTATTATTGCTAAAGCTTTTGCCAGTGCTGACTTACAATGACATCTGCAACAAAAGCTAAATTTAAATCACTAGATGCCTACAAAAATGCACAGGGTAGTTTTAGGTTTTTACCATTTAAATTCATCAAGCTTGATAATGAAAGATATATTCTGACTAATATTGCTGGTGAGTTTATAGTCTTAGATAAATTTGATTTTAATAAAATTAGAGATAGAAGCCTTGAGATGGATTCAGATCTATATCATAAATTAAAATCCAAACATTTTATTTATGATGATTCATCTACAGTCGCCATCGATCTTCTAGCTTTAAAATATCGAACTAAGCAATCTTTCCTTGATGGGTTTACTGGCTTGCATATGTTTGTGGTGACATTAAGATGTGATCATAGCTGTCCTTACTGTCAGGTTTCTAGGCAAAATGAAGATACAGAGAAGTTCGACATGTCAGAGGAAGACGCTCTCAAGGCTTTGCTCTTCACTTTTAAGTCACCATCACCATTGATTAAAATAGAATTTCAAGGTGGTGAATCATTACTGAATTTTAAATTGATTCAATTCATCGTCTTAAAAGCAAAGGAAATGAATCAAAGCATAGGTAAACAAATTCAGTTTGTCATTGCAACAAATCTATCACCCGTTAATGATGAGATTCTAGACTTCTGTGATGAACATGAGATCCTAATTTCGACATCTCTAGATGGACCAGAGTTCCTACACAATAAAAACAGACCTAAAGCTGGTAATGATAGCTATCAAAGAGCAATTGCTGGAATAAATTTTGTTAAATCAAAACTTGGTCCAGATAAGGTTTCAGCTTTAATGACAACGAGCCTTGAAAGCCTTAAGTATCCAAGAGAAATTATTGATGAATATATCAGTCAAGGTTTTAATGCTATTTTTTTGAGATCTCTGAGTCCGTATGGGTTTGCAATTAAGACAAAATCCTTTGATATGTACAATACGGATGCTTGGTTAGATTTCTACAAAACAAGCCTAGCCTATATTATAGAAATAAATAAAAATGGTTATTTTTTCGTTGAACAATATACAGCTTTGATTCTTCAAAAAATGCTAACCCCTTTTGCAACAGGGTTTGTTGATTTACAATCACCGTCAGGGATAGGCATTAGTGCAATAGTTTTTAACTATGATGGGGATGTTTATGCTTCTGATGAATCAAGAATGCTTGCTGAAATGGAAGATAAAAGTTTCAGATTAGGTAATTTAAAGGAAAACTCTTATCAAGAAATTATCACAGCAGATATTTTAGTGGATGCGTTGCAAAACACAATCTTGGAAGGGGTTCCAATGTGTAGCGATTGTGCCTTTTTGCCATATTGTGGAAGTGATCCTATTTACCACGCTGCTACACAAGGAGACATGATTGGTCACAAAGCTAAAAGTGGCTTCTGCAAAAAGAACATGGGTGTTTTTAAACACATTATTAAGCTTCTGGAAGATGATTTAGAGGCTAGAGAAGTCATGATGAGGTGGATAAGAGTCTAATGCTAAAGCTGTATTCAAAGCAAATCAAAACTCTGACTGCAAATTCTATTTCAGAACCATTGGTGGTTAGACTATCATCTAATCACTTATTGCCTATAGGACTAAGAAGAAATGATTTTTTTCTTATCACTCAATCTAATATAGATAAAGTACCCAGCGGTTTTAAAGGATATTTTATACCTGAAGATCTAAGTTTAACTCTAGGAGAAGAGTTTTTGGCGGACAACGTTTTTACTATCCCTAATGACCAAGAGTATCTTGGGGATGGTGATGTAATTTGGTTTGATCCTAATAGCTTAAATTCAAGAACAATATATCGCAAAAATTCAAAACATAATTCGCTCCTTGTTACAGAAAGATGTAATAACTACTGCTTGATGTGTTCTCAGCCTCCTAGAGAAATCAATGACAGCTATATCGTAGAACACATATTGCAAGCTATTCCATTGATGTCTCATGAAACTAATGAATTAGGGATTACTGGTGGAGAGCCAACTTTACTAGGAGAAGATTTAATAAAAATTATTAAAGCTAGTAAAATTTATCTGCCTGAAACATCCTTGCATATGCTTTCTAATGGACGTAATTTTGCTGATTTAGAGTTTGCCAAAAAAGTAGCTTCTGTAGCCCATCCTGATTTTATGATTGGGATTCCTCTTTATTCTGATATTAATTCAATCCATGATTACGTGGTTCAAGCCAATGGTGCTTTTGATGAGACTATTAGAGGTATTTTAAACTTAAAATCATTAAATCAGTTGGTTGAGCTTAGAGTAGTAATTCATAAACAGACCTATGCAAGGCTTCCTCAATTGGCTGAATTTATAACTAGAAATTTATTATTTATTGATCACGTTGCCCTTATGGGGCTTGAAATGACAGGCTTTACTAGAACTAATTTAGATGATTTATGGATTGATCCTATTGAGTATCAAAAAGAATTAACAGAAGCAGTGAAAATATTCGCAAGGTTTAAAATGAATACTCTATTTATAATCACCAATTGTGTTTGATCAATGAAGAAGTAAAGCCATTTTATCGAAAAAGCATCTCTGATTGGAAAAACGAATACATGTCTGAATGTGAGCCATGTTCTAAGAAAGATGAATGCGGTGGATTCTTTAGTTCTGCTAAATTTAAATATAGTGGGCATATAAAACCAATCTAATAGTTAATCCAGTATAGATTTAACCATTAAGTTGTCTCATGATTTTTATTTTCTCGGCAAAGTCCGCAAAACGGCAAAACCTAGTAATAATCAGACTCAGTAAGGGTTTACTTTGCGGAATTCAAACGGCAAAGTAACGGCATAATGCGAAGGAAAAAATGCCTATTTTCAAGTCTACTTAAGTGGTTTATATCCCCTAACTGATTTACAGATATAAGCTTCTTCAGTAGCACCTAAAGAATTGGGTATTATGGCACTCTTGCTAGGATCTGAGTATTCATAACTGTAAATAACGGTTCCAGAAAAATCTCTAGCTACAGTAGAATCCATCGTATATTCATGCTCTAAGCAACTAAAAGTATTTTTCTGAATAACTTGAACATCATCCCCAACCTTAACCTTAGACCTAAAGAACTTGAAGCGTGTGTCTATACTACTTTGAGATAGATTGAAAATGGTCTCATCAATATATGCTTTACAAATAGAAGTTAGACTTGAATTGCTACAAGAAATATTATCTCTCTTGATAGACCAAATAATCTTTTCAGTTCCATTCGCCTGTATAAGTTCAAAATCCTGACTAGGATTCTTTCCACATCCAGACAATGCCAAGATCAAGAAAAAAAACACTTTCAAATGACATTTTTGCATAGAGTCCATTCTATTACTTTCTTAATACATTAGCTACAATTACCAGCAAAAATTCCTAAAGAAAATCTAAAGGAAGGTAGTGGAGTATTAGCTAGGTTTAGGTATTAAGGAGTTAGAGATTGGATCGTAGATATATTCTC
>RFQS01000014.1 GCA_009924885.1 Pseudomonadota bacterium
ATACTCAGCTCGCCGAAAAAATTTCCAACGATAGGATACATGTACTAATTGATCTATCTGGGCACACAGACTTAAATCGACTTAAAACTTTTGGACTAAAACCCGCTCCGATACAGATGACTTGGCTTGGTCAAGTTGGTACTACTGGTGTTAAGGAAATTGACTATATGATCGCAGATAAATTCCTTATACGAAAAGGGGAAGAGGATTTTTATACAGAAAAAATCCGCTATCTTCCGTTTGGTGGTGCCTACCCTGCAAATGACTATGAAAATCTATATGTAAGTCGCTCACTTGCCAGAAACGACGGAAAAATCATATTTGGGTCATTCAATAACTCTAATAAAATCAATGCTACTGTAATGGAGACATGGTCAAAGATATTAAAATCAGTTCCAGAAAGTCACATATTAATCAGTAACTTTTCATTAGTAGATCCCGATTACAAGATAGAGCTCATTAAAAGCTTTAAAAAACTTGGAATAGACGAATCTAGACTCGAATTTGAGCTGCCTGAAACTAAGGCCTCACACCTACTAAGATTCAGCAAAATAGATATAGCATTAGATACATTTCCCTTTAATGGAGGAACTACAACACACGAAACTCTTATGATGAGTGTTCCATTAATAGCCATTGAAGGGGATAGATGGGCAAGTAGAATGTCTGCAGATATATTAATGAATGCAAATTTACCTGAATTAATTGCTCAAGACAGGCAAGATTATGTTAATAAAATAGTGAATCTTGCAAGATCACCAGAGCAAATAATCTACTATAAAGAAACTATCCGAGAAAAATATCTAAATTCACCTGCCACAGATATGGAAAGCTTCTCAAATGATTTTGCTGAAGAGATTAAGAATATTTGGGATCAATATTTAACAAGCAAAAAATCAGATAGAATAACTTATATATAATTCAAAATATCACCTAATGTACCTAATGCTTAACCTTTAATATTGGTTAATAAGTACTAATAAGGATATCAAAACTTATGAAAGCAGTTATATTAGCCGGTGGTCTAGGTACAAGAATAACAGAAGAATCTTATCTTCGCCCCAAACCAATGATAGAAATTGGTGGTAAGCCAATTCTTTGGCATATTATGAAAATCTACTCTTATCATGGAATAAATGATTTTGTAATTTGTGCTGGATACAAGAGTTATATAATCAAAGAATATTTTGCAAACTATTTTCTACACCAGTCAGACATAAGCTTTGATATGTCTACGAATCAGATGCAGGTCCATCATAATAGCTGTGAACCCTGGAAAGTTACAATCGTAAATACTGGTGAAAATACCATGACTGGTGGACGCCTAAAAAGAGTCCAGGAACACATTAAGGATGAAACCTTTTGCATGACCTATGGTGACGGCGTTTCCGATGTTAATTTAAGTGAATTAATTAAATTTCATCAAAATTCAGGCAAACTTGCAACATTAACAGGAGTCTGCCCTCCTCAAAGATTTGGTGCTTTACAGTTAGGTGAAAACAACTCCGTAAAAGGTTTTCAAGAAAAACCAATAGACACAGATAATGGTTGGATCAATGGTGGCTTTTTTGTACTAGAACCAACAGTATTAAATTTAATTGAAGGAGACTCCTGTATTTGGGAAAAAGAGCCTCTAGAACATCTTGCATTCAGCAATCAACTATCAGCTTTTAAGCACCCAGGATTCTGGTTACCAATGGATACCCTCAGAGATAAATTAGAACTAGAAAAACTCTGGGAGTCGAATCAAGCTCCATGGAAACTCTGGGACCCACAAATATCAGTAAATCAAGAATATCATTTAGATTATTTTCAAAATCAACTCAGTTTTATTTAAAAATAAAATTGATAAAGAAAAGCCCTTCATTAATCTGCCTTTACCCGAAAGGATCTCACAATAAAAAATACTAATAACTAGCTTTCATCACTGATAATGCTAATCGGGAATATCCTATAATGATAGCTATGGAAGACTCTGTAAGCCACATTCAAACACTTGAAATAAATATATCTGCAATCAACTCCGTCGCAGATACCGTTCGTCACACCGTTGGACCTAAAGGCTTAGATGTTATGCTAGTCGACCAGTATGGTGATTTTCAGTGTACGAATGATGGCGTAGCCATACTTTCAGCTATCCAAGTCCAGCATCCAGCAGGGAAGCTTTTAATCGAAATCGCAAAAGCACAGGAAAGACAAATCGGAGATGGCACCACTAGTGTGGTTATATTTGCTAGTGAAATTTTAAACCTTGCTTTAGAAAAAATTAAAAATGGGCATCCAGCAATCCCACTCATTAAAGGGATTTCCATGGCTATTGATAAAACGATAGAATTACTTGAAAGGCACTCCACACCGGTTCAACAGATAGATGATCCTAGATTACGCTCTGCAACACTAATTTCAGCAAGAGGAGATAAGGAATTAACCGACCTTCTAATTAAACTTGCAACATATATCTCTGAAAAAAATAGCTTTGAATACTTAATCACTAAATTTGACTTCAGTTCCGCGATACACAGCTGCTCACGCAGGGAATCTGAAATTTTTAATTCCTATTTCATTAATAAAAGAGCTCATTATCACTATGATAATGATTTCTATGACTGTAAATGTTTAATTATAGAAGGTCCATTAGAACCTGAAGCCTTATCTAGTGAAGTAATCAGCACTGATACAGGTGTAACACGCTTAGATGAAAGTATAGATAAACTCCTCAGCATGGCAGATAAAATAACACATTTAGGCATTAAGGCTATTTTTTTGAGTGGTAGCATTATGCCTAAAATCGAAGAATTCTTCATTAAAGAAGGAATATTTGTTTTAAGTAACTTAAGACAGATCGATATTAATGCATTAATTCGCATTAGTGGTGCGAGCAAAGCTAGTAGACAAAAGCTTCTCAACACAGAAGCCTCTACAATAAAAGCACTCAGTGGTACTTTAGAATATATCCAAAGAAGTTCAAGTCCAATAGGGGTATTTATCAAAGGAACTCAAGCACAGGAAGCTACCCTACTGCTATCAGCAGAATTAGAAAGTGCTTTAGCCGAAAAGAAACGCATAGCCATTGATGCAGCAAATGCCTTTAAAAAATGCTTAGAGTCTGGTTACGTACTTGGTGGCGGGGTAGCTGAAATTAACCTCATCGAAAGACTTAGAAAATCACAGGACTCACTTTCCTTCGGCAAAGATATTATTACGGGCTTTAACATCATTACTGATGCACTTCCAGCGCTATTTAAACAAATCGTAAAAAATGCTGGTTATGACCCTAAGGCTAAACTAGAAAGTATAAATTTCAGTGCTAGCAATAAAGATGGTATTGATTTGGATACGGGGGAAATATGCAACTATGATCAGCTTGGCATCTTAGATCCACTTGCCTTGAAGGTTTCTATTTTTAAAATAGTTAAAGAGCTCGTAAATCAAGTACTGAAAATCAAACTCATATTACAAGCCAAGTAGGGACTGCTCGCAAACTTCAATTTCTGCGTTTTCGTCGTCCTCATGATCCTCATGCACACCTAGTGCACTGCGGTCATTCGTCCTCCTCAGCCTTGAACTTGTACGTTTGTGAGCAGTCCCTAGTAATACCACTGCACAACTATAATTTCTGCGTTACTCTCGCTGTGCAGCAGCCCTCACAGTACGAACGGCAACACACGAGCTAAAACAGCTCCTATCCCTAAAGCTAGTATCCATGAGCTAACCCAAATACCCATAGCTATTTTTAGATTCTTTTCTTTAATCATTACTGCCACCGTCGCAATACAAGGCACGAAAAGAGTTAGTACAACACAAACCGTGACTAATTGAGCAGCACTCAGTGGTATTTCCATTAAGCCAAAAGCACCGAAATCCCTTCTAATCATGCCTAGAATAAAACTCAGGGTAACTTCTTTAGGTAATAACAGAACATCAGCTAAAATGGGTTCAGCCCAATTAATAATATATTTTAAAATCCCAGTTACTTGTAAAACACTGACGACTAAAGCTGCGATAAAAAAAGCTGGGATAGCTTCATTCATAAAAACCTTAGTGCGCTGTATCGTTTTCTGCATAAGGTTTTTAAAAATAGGTAATCTAATAGGTGGAATATCCGAGACGAAATGACCGCATTCACCTGGTACTAATTTATTTAAAACCAAGCCGGTAAGAACAAAAACAAGAAATAAAGTCCCACCCCAAATTAACCATGGCAAAAAGCCACCGATATTAGTCAAAAGCCCCTGTATTACGCCCAACTGAGCAGAGCAAGGAATAGTCAAACCAAGCAAGGCAATGGTGATAAGCTTCTCCTTCTTAGTCGATAAGAGCCTAGTCGTGACAGTCGCCATGGTAACACAGCCTCCACCAAGAATCAGAGGAATTATAGCTCTGCCATTCATCCCTAAGCTCGATAAAACCCCATCCACTAAAACAGCTAAGCGTGGTAAATATCCAGAATCCTCTAAGAAAGCAAGACCTAGATAGAAACCAAATACCAGGGGTAACAAAAGAGCATAAAGATAAGTAATAGTAAGCGTTAACACACCATAATCACCCACAAGTATAGTACCTAAGGCTCTAGCTGGATCAGTAAACAAAGTACTTGTCATGGAAGAACTATCGTAAGGAATTATAGAGCCGACTAAATTTCTCATAAAAGGCTCATAGTAAGCCTTAAAGATATTATTTTCAAGGAAATCAACAGTAGTACCAGCGACAAAAACACCCAAAAATAAAAACAGAAAAGTATAAACCACTACTACTGCGGTAAGTGAACCAATTACTGGATTAAGGAATAAATCGCCAAGCTTATCCATCCACGCAAACTGAATCTCAGAAACAGCTTCCCTCACCAGTTCATCGACTTCACGATTACGGATATTATAAATTTCCTTGCGGTGCGATGTCGCATTTGAAGGTAAGACTATATCATTAGCTTTAGCAACTTCAGCATCAGCTTCTGCAATAAGCAAAGCAGAGGCCCTATCAAAAACCATCTCTAAATAAGGAACACAGTAATTATCTACTTCCTTGGATATTCGACCTGGCTTAAACTTAGCATTATCAATAAAATTTAAAATATAATTACGCAGCTCCTCTAAACCCTCTCCAAGAGTCGCAGAGCTTAGTTCTACGTCTAAACCCAAAGCCTGAGAAATAACCTTCACTTTAACATTTATCTTATGCTTTTTCGCTTCATCATACTGATTAATTAAAACCAACATCGGCTTTCCCATATCCGCAAGCTGCTTAGTTAAAAATAAATCACGCCCAAGAGATAAAGCTGAAACGACATTAATAATTAAATCAGCTTCAAGAATATAGTCACGAGTAACTGTTTCTTCTTCTTGAAGATTTGAGACACTATAAATCCCTGGAGTATCAATGACCTGAAAAGCATAATCAGAGCAAGGTTTTTCAGTCTCAGAAAGCTTTAAGTTACCGACGCTAACTTCAATAGTAGTACCAGCATAATTACTAACATCTACATAAGAACTGGTTAAATAGTTAAAAACTACTGACTTGCCGACATTGGGATTGCCAACCAGAGCGACTTTAATAGTTTTTTTTTCGCCCTTAATAAAACTCATCTACTTTATTTAACTGTAACTGAAATAGCTTCAGCAAATCTATGAGTGATAGCGACCTGATTAAAAGCACGATCTTTTCTCAAGACCACTGGTCCATAATAACTATGAGAGATACACTCCGCACTATCACCAGCTTTTATACCCAACGAAAACAGTCTCAGCTCTAGATCTTCTGGAATAAAATCTATCTTAATACTTTGACCTGGTTTAACTTGATTGAGATTCATAAATTACGAGGTTATTTAACGAATTAACAATGTTGAGAATAATTCTCAAAAACACTATATAAAGATTATAGCAATTTATTTTCATTGCTACAATAGTCACAGTGACAAGCGAACACACTAAAGTTACAAGCTGTTCTGTGACTGGCATGCCAATCTGCAGGAGAATGTTCAATATGAACCTAGCTTTAGGTTACACTGAAGAATTTTATTCTCTTAAAACTCTTGCAGAAAAGCATGACATGAGCATGGAGGCGATGTTTGATTTTTCCCTAGATTATATTCAATCTAGAGAATGTTTTCGTAAGGAGTGGGACAAAATGCTAAACCCTAGTGAATGTCCATTAACCAATGACTGCGTAATTGATAAGTGTTTTAAAAAGTCACACAACGTGCAGCTTCAAGCCTAAAGAAGTAAAATATTTAATATGATTATCAATACAGATCAAGACTTAGAAAAGTTTTCAAAGGAGAACTCACAGCCTCTAATTCTTACCAATGGCTGTTTTGACATTTTACACGTAGGACATCTGCGCTATCTACAAGCATCCAAGGCTTTAGACTCACAGGCATTATTAATAGTAGGGTTAAATTCAGATAGCAGTGTTAAAAAACTCAAAGGCGACAAGCGCCCAATAAACTCTGAGCTTGAACGAGCAGAACTACTTCTCGGCTTAAAGCCAGTGGATCATGTAATTATTTTCAGTGAAAGCACTGCTTCCAAGCTGCTTTTAACATTAAGACCGATTATCTACACGAAGGGCGGTGATTATGATTTAAATGATTATGAAAAATGCCCTGAATTTAAAGTAGCGAATGAAATTAACTGTAAAATTATATTAATTAATTTTGAACAAGGATACTCTAGTACTAAATCTATCTCTCTTTTAGGTAGTGATCAAAATGCCTGAACCCATCATACACAAAGAGACCACTGCACAACTCCATTTTCTGCATTGCAGAATTCTAAAATATATTTTAATAAGCTTAATCACAACCAGCTTATTTCCTTTAGCACTTAAAGCTGCTATTACTGGCAGTTTAACACGGAACCCTATTTACTTAGATGAAAGTACTGATCTAATAATCGACTTGGATAGCTCTGGGGAAGAAGCTCTTAAGTTCCCCCTGCATACTAACAGCTACGACGTGGTAGCAAGACAAAGCAGCTCAAGCATCACTATAATAAATAATAAATTCATACAGACTAAGCAATTAGCTTATACACTACGATTCAGGAGATCTGGGATATTCACTCTCCCGATACAATCTAGTATGAGTAATGACCCTAAAGCTTTATTACAGATCAAAGTCTTAGAAGCTTATCAGCAAAGCAATAGCACAAACAACAACTCTAATCTTCTCAGAGATCAAGGGGTATCAAGCCAACTTAGAGAAGCAAGGCAAGAGACTCCTTTTGCAATTATTTCAGTAAATAAAGACAATCCCTTCCTCAATGAACAAATTACCTTTAAATTGAAAATTTACCACAAAGGCACCTTAAGACAAATACAGCTCCCAGACTTTGATTTAAGCAACTTTATCCACAAAAGAGCAGAAAAAAGTAAAGAATACACAGAAAATTTCAATGGTGAAGATTACTTCATTTATGAGCTACCCTACACACTATACCCAGTCAAAGCTGGACAAGTCAGTATCCCCGCAAGAGCAATCCTAGTTAGCGTTTTAAAAGAGAATGATGCTAACTTTGATCCCTTTGACCCATTTGCTAATTTCAATAACAGCTTCAGCACTGAAACAGAAAAGAGTTTAAAAACGAATGCTTTAACTATAAATGTAAAAGCTCTGCCCACCCCAATACCTTCAGGCTTTAAAGGCTATATCGGTAATTTAAAACTTAATCATCGTTTAGCGCAGGATTCAGCTATAAATGGTGAGCCCTTAAGTATTTTCACAGAAATCTCTGGAGATGGTAATCCTAATAACCTAAACTTAAAAGAACTTTTCTTAAAATCAAGTGATTATAATATTTACCAAGATAAATCAAAAAAACAGTCATTCCCTCTCTCTGGTAAAGAGCAGTTTAGGATAAGCATAAGCAGTGCTTTAATTCCAAACACTAAAAACAGTTCCTTAAAACTTAGCAGTAACCCTTTGGTCATCTTCAATCCAGAAACCAGCAGATATGAGACTATCTCTAGCAAAGAGTTTGACATCAAGATTCAAGAAAAAAAACTAAATTCAAATATCAATAATGAAAATGACCGCAGTGTACTATTTGTACATGAGGATCATGAGGACGACGAAAACGCAGAAATTGGAGTTCGGCTACACGCTCCTAAAAAACTTAGTCACATTAGAAGCACTAGTATTCAAAATTATTCTAAAAATTCATCAAACCCCAATCTCTTGATTCGCTTAGTCAGAGATTCTTATTTCAATCTTTATCTTTTAACCTTAGTAATCATTCTAAATTTAATAGCTTACAGTCCAAGCATCCTTCGCATCATACGCAAATTAGCTGAGCAAAAGCACTATGAAAAATTCCCCTTCAAAGAATATGAAAAATTTATTTTAAAAAATACGAATGTAAGTGACATTTCCAATAAAATTAAAAGCCTCTACTCTCAAATAGATCTTGAACAAAATATTGAGAGTAAAGTCTCAGCTCTTGACCCCGAGCTATTTGAGGAGTTTAATAGATTTATTGAGAACACTGATAGGATTAATTACGGCATAAAAGAAAACTTAGACACTGAACTGATCACTAGTGATTTAAAAGAGAGAGCTCTGAAAATTTTAAAAGGCTTAAAGAGACTTTATGAATAATGAAAAGCTAAAGCAAGCAGAGGAATATTACCTAAATCAGGACTATATTCTAGCTTCAGATATTTACAAGAATCTACTCCAAGAAGAATCTGATAATCCCTATCTTCTAATAAACTTAGCGAACACCCAGTTTCACCAAAAGCAGTATGCTAAAGCTTTAGCTCACTATTTTAAAGCTAAAACCATTATCCCAAGAGACAAAGAATTAAATAACAATATTAACTATGCAATCCAAGAAATCAAAGCAAATAAACTTAAAGATATCTACCCCGCGATGTTTTTTACAATTAGTGAATCACTGATACTTTTAATCGCCTTTAATTTACTATTTCTTATATTCAGGAAATCTAAATTCACTATCCTAAAATATTCATGCCTAGGACTATTAATCTTAAGTCTCAGTAACGCAGCTTATGTAACTTGGCTCACTAACTATAAAAAATTTGCTTTTATAAATGTCAACAGCACTGAGACCTACGCAGGAAACGATACTAGCTATCCACAGATGTTTGAATTGTTCAAAGCTCAGCCGATAGAAATATTAGAGAATAATGGATCTTGGGCGAAAATTAAATACGAAAACCAAATTGCTTGGCTTCAAAGTGATAAATTTATAGCAGTAAGATCCGATGCCTTCTAATACTAAAATTTGCATAATTGACTATCAAGGTGGGGGAAACCTTTTCAGCTTAGAAAATTCCTTCACACACCTAGGTGCTAGTACCTATAGGACTTCTGATCCAGATGAAATTAATAAAGCCGATAAAGTTATTTTTCCAGGCGTTGGTAGTTTCGCGAATGCCATGAGTCAAATCCATAAATTTAATTTAGCCGATAGCATTATACAAAAAGCTACTTCTGGAGTGCCTTTCATGGGTATATGCGTTGGCATGCAAGTTCTTTGTGCTTCTAGTTCGGAAAGCCCGATAGAGCATGACATTGAAATAGTTGATGGTTTAAACGTCTTCGAGACGCACGTGCGCAAATTTGATTTTTTAAAAATTCGCCAAGCAGAGACTGAAGAAAAAATTAAAATTCCACATATGGGCTGGAATCAAGTAACCTTACCAGATAATAGTAAAAACCCCCTTTTTAAAGACATAGAGAATAGTAGCGATTTTTACTTCGTGCACAGCTATCGTGCCCACGCTAAAGATTTAAAAAATAACCAAAGCGTAGAAAAAAGATTTCCTAAACTTGAATACGCGCTCACTAACTACATCGAAGATTTTATTAGCCATATTTGGAACGGTGAAAATCTATTCGCCTGCCAGTTTCACCCAGAAAAAAGCTCTGAAGCAGGACTTACCTTCCTAAAAAACTTCATAAACCTCTAAGAGAGCGACACAGAGCTACATCTTCTGCGTTTTCGTCGTCCTCGAACTAATCTTTTTTGACGAGCGTACCTATTTCCATGCCATATACAAGGTCTCTGATCGCACCAGGGCGAGCAAAATCAAAAACGGCGATAGGAATACTATTATCTCTGCATAACGCAATAGCGGAGGTGTCCATGACTTTTAAGTTTTTAGTAATAATATCGTCATAGGTTAAAGTATCAAATTTCTTAGCCTGTGGATTAAGAGACGGATCATCATCATAAACCCCATCTACACCATTTTTAGCCATTAATAATAAATCACAGTCCATCTCTGTAGCTCTCAAGGAAGCAGCTGTATCAGTCGTAAAGAAAGGGTTACCAGTACCTGCACCAAATATAACTATTCTGCCTTTCTCTAAATGGCGAGTCGCCCTTCTTCTGATATATGATTCCGCTATAGAATTCATAGTAAGAGCCGTCTGAACACGAGTCGCTATACCTCTTTTTTCTAGAACGCCCTGTAAAACTAAACAGTTAATAACGGTAGCTAGCATACCGACATAATCAGCAGCAGCTCTATCCATGCCCAGTTCAGCGGATTTCTGTAAGCCACGGAATATATTTCCACCACCAACGACTATACAGACCTGAACTCCAAGCCTAGAAACTAAATAAATTTCCTCTGCGATTCTATCAATAATCTGCGGTGATATGCCTAAATGACCCTCGCCAACCAAAGCCTCACCACTTAGCTTAAGGAGTACTCTTCTATACTTAATTTCCATCAAAATTTTATTCTAGCATTAAGGCACTGTTGCGGAACTCCATTTTCTGCGTTTTCGTCGTCCTCATGATCCTCATGTACACTAGGTACACTGCGGTCATTCGTTCTCCTCAGCCTTGAAATTGCACGTTCGGCAACAGTGCCTGGAGTCCTTAACTCACTTGGCTTAAATAAGACTCTAATTTTGCAGATTTACTAGGTTCTCTAAGCTTTTTCATCGCTTTAAACTCAATCTGCCTGACTCTTTCACGAGTAATATTAAATACTTTACCTACCTGCTCAAGAGTGCGCACTTGACCGTCTTCTAGACCATAGCGGAGCTTCAGAACTTCAGCTTCACGTGGCAGTAAATCTTTTAGCAGCTCTTGAATGTGCTCCTTGAGCATCTTTTCAGTACTTACCGTATCTGGCTGGCATTTCACATCGTCAGCTATAAAATCAGATAGCGTACTATCCTCTTCTTTCCCCAAGGGCGTTTCTAAAGAAACTGGAACTTTATTAGCATTCATGATTTCTTTAAGCTTCTTCATAGAAACACCTAAAGCCCAAGCAAGCTCCATATCAGTAGCTTTACGCTTTAATTTCATAGAAAGCTGCCTAGAGACACGCTTGTAACGATTAACAGTCTCTACCATGTGCACTGGAACTCTGATAGTTCTAGATTTATCAGCGAGACTTCTTGTAATACCCTGTCTCACCCACCAAGTTGCATATGTACTGAACTTATAACCTTTTTCATGATCAAATTTTTCAGCAGCCCTAATTAAACCTAAATTACCCTCTTGAATTAAATCCAGAAAAGAAAGTCCTCTATTTAAATACTTCTTCGCAATGCTAACCACTAAGCGTAAATTAGCCTGAACTAATTTACGCTTAGCATCATCACCACTTTTACCACCCTTCAGAATCTCTCTAGCCAGCTGAATCTCTTGCTCTGCTGTAAGGAGAGAGATTCTACCTATTTCTTTAAGATAGAGCTTTATAGAGTCCTCTGAGCCATCAGATTTAGTAGCTTTAATCTCAGCTAACTGAACCTCTACTGCACCTACCTCTACTTCTTCAGTTAATTCACCATCGAACTGTTTATCCAAAAAATCAATTAGAAAATCATTATCTTCAGCTGCCATATATAAATTACTTCTCCTGCATGCATTTCTGTAAATACACTAGATATGCGATCAGTCTCTATAGTACTACGCTACATCTAGTGAGTGCACTGAATAAAAATATATATTATGAACTGTGAAAAAATACTTAATTTTTTTTAAGGATTAAGTGCCAACTGTCCATGAATTCATGTATTCAAGCATTTCTGGACTTAATGAATCAATGGAAATCCCCATGGAGTCTAGCTTTAGCTGTGCAATCTCTTGATCAACTTGAGGCGGTAATGTTTGCAATTTATTATCAAGATTATCTTGATTTTTGACTAGAAATTCTACCGCGAGGGCCTGATTTGCAAAACTCATATCCATTACAGCTGAAGGATGGCCCTCGGCCGCAGCTAAATTAATTAAGCGTCCTTCACCTAAAACGAAGATAGAACCCTGTTTATTAGTTTTCGCTGGATCTCGCTTATACTCTACGACGAAAGGCTTAACTTCATCCTGAGATAAGGAAATATCAGCTAAAGCATCTAGGTTCAACTCAAGATTAAAATGACCTGAATTACAGACAAGAGAACCATCTTTCATATTTTTAAAATGCTCTAAGTCCACTACGTGCCTATTACCAGTAACCGTTATGAAAATATCTCCTTCTTTAGCGGCTTCCGCTATAGGCATTACCCTAAAACCTTCCATTTTCGCCTCCAGAGCCTTCACTGGATCTATCTCTGTAACGATCACATCAGCCCCTAAGCCTTTAGCACGCATAGCGATACCTTTACCACACCAGCCATAACCTAATACTACAGCGACTTTGCCTGCGATAAGAACATTAGTCGCTCTTAGAACGCCATCAAGAGTAGATTGGCCAGTGCCATAACGATTATCAAATAAATGCTTGGTTTTACTGTCATTAACAGCGATAGCTGGAAATGATAAAACGCCTTCGTTCTCCATAGCCTTTAAACGCACTATGCCAGTAGTAGTCTCTTCTGTACATCCAATAATATCTTTAACTTGCCCAGGTCTCTCCTTGAGCAAAGTAGCTATAACGTCTGAACCATCATCCATAATAATCTGTGGCTTAGAGTCTAAACCTATCTCAATATGCTTCGTGTATGTCTCTCCAGACTCACCCTTTTTCGCAAAAACTGGAATACCATAAATCTTCACAAGGGCTGCCGCCACATCATCTTGAGTAGACAGAGGATTACTTGCGATAAGATAAGCTTCCATACCTCCTTCCTTAAGAGTAATAGCAAGATTAGCAGTCTCCGCTGTAATGTGCGCACAGACTAACATTCTCATACCAGCAAAAGGCTTTTCTTTAGAAAAACGTTCGCGAATTTTATGCAATACCTGCATTTCCCTCGCAGACCATTTAATTCTTTTATCTCCTAAATCTGCAAGGCTTAAATCAGCAACATCATATTTTATAGTTTGGGTCATAATTACATTGTAGTCAGGTATGGTTTTTTTTAAACCCCCCCTGTCGCTAAAAATGTAGAAATGAGGTTACGTAAAAATCTCTAGCAATAAATCAACAATCTTTTTCGCCGAAGAACTAGGTATGGAAGCAGCTTTCTCTATCAGTCTAGATTTATCTACAGTCCGAATCTGATCAAGCACTACCTGCCCTTTTTTACCATTAAACTTTAAATCTACCCTACTCGGATAACTCCTCAGCGTACTAGTCAGTGGAGCGACGATTACAGTACTTAAATTCTGATTCAGTTCATCAGGGGAAATAATCACGCAAGGCCGTACTTTATTTATTTCACAGCCCACAGTCGGATCTAAGTTAACCCAATAAATTTCAAATCTTCTCACCATGTCCAATCATTTTGATCGAAGTCATTAGAGATTTCTGAAAATTCAGTGATAACACTATCTAGCTTATCAGTCTTAGCTTTCTTAAAAGCATCATTCCAACCAGCTCTTAATGCTTTAATCGGAGTGATAATGATTTTCCCATCTTCTATAACAAGCTGCATAGTCTTTTCGATTCCACAAGCTTCAATTACTGGCTTAGGTAAACGAATACCTTTAGAGTTACCTATATCAATTAAATCAAGATTCATTTTCATCGTGTCCTTTTAGCAAGTAATTACATTGTACACACAAATAATTTAAAAATCAATTAAGACTCGGGAAAATACATCAGATTCCCCATCTTCCTTTTAAGTTTTAAAACAAAGAGCCTAGTTTTTAAAGTCAAAATAAGTCAATAAAACTGCTATGGAAAGAGCATTAAATACTGCCGCAACAGGCATGCAAGCCCAGCAAACAAATATAGATATAATTTCAAACAATCTGGCGAATATTAACACCACAGCCTATAAAAAAGCTCAGGCTCATTTCAGTACTTTATTTTCACAGGTACTCACAGCACCAGGCGCCGTCTTATCAGACGGCAGAACCAGCCCAAATGGCGTACAAGTAGGATTAGGAGTAGAACTCAGCTCAACCGATAAATCTTTCGGGATGGGTAGTTTAAACAACACCAATGACCCACTGGATGTAGCGATAGAAGGAGAAGGCTTCCTACAAGTAGTCAATCCAGACGGAAATATAGTTTACACAAGAGATGGAAATTTACAGATAGATGGTCAAACTGGTGAATTACTTAGCAGCCAAGGCTATGGTCTCTTCCCAAGCATCAATCTAGGAAACAATGTTCAAGAAATTAGAATGCAACGTGATGGCACCATCTCAGTCGTAAGAGGTGGCAGCGCAGAAGAAGAAGTTGTCGGTAATTTAAGAATAGCCAAATTCACAAATAATGCAGGACTCATGGAGTTATCACAAAACCTCTACAAAGAAACTAACGCAAGTGGCAATCCCCAAGAGGGCAGCCCTGGTGAATCAGGCTTCGGTTCAATCAGGCAAAAATTTCTAGAATTAAGCAATGTTAAAGTAGTCGAAGAAGTAGTTAACATGATCACCGCTCAGAGAGCCTACGAAGCCAATAGTAATGCCATCAAAGCTTCTAGTGAAATGCTTCAGCAAGCAAACAATCTAGTTAATTAATAAATTTTACGGGCATTTAATAGAGTAGATGCCTCAAAGAAAAAAAAATAAAAAGACTAAATGGTTTTATTTTCAAGTTATAAATCTTAGTTTAGTTTTTTCTTGCATTATATTATTTGGCCTCAGCATTAATGCAGAAGAGGCTTCTGCGAATCCCAGTGCGGTAATTCCTACTGCTCCAAGCATCCCTGAAACGGCAACACCACCTGTCAATCAGGACACTTCACCATTTTGGTTAAATTTAAGACCCAAAATACTTGAATATTTAAATAAGAATATCAACGCAAATATCTTTAAATATGAATTAGTTGGCCCAACGATGCCAATGAAAAAATTTATAGGAAATGTACCAAACGCGGTAGTAACCATCTCTGGCTTCAACCCTAATTCTAAAAGCGACATGCAAACCATTATCGCGAAAGCCGCAAATGGAGAAGTAATTAGCATACACATCAAACTCGCTAAATATAGAAATATTCTTATCAGTAAAAAAAACCATGAGCCAAATGAAGTACTCTCTACAGCAAATTTTCAAAGTGAAAAAAGAACAATCCCCCCACGTGACTATGATCTATACGTAGATCCACCTTTCGGCAGCGTCACTATTAACACTAAATTAGCTACTGGTAGCCCACTTAAAAGAAACATGCTGACACAACAAAAAATAGTTAAAAGTGGCGACTATGTGCGTGTAATCAATGAATCTCAACATCTAAAACTAGAGTTTCGTTGCCAAGCAATTACGAGTGGAACTATTGGTAGCATTATCACGGTCAGATGTCCCGATATCAACAAAGCATCAGTGAAGGCTAAGGTAGAGGATTTAGGCCTAGCAAGATTGCTATAATCTGGTTTGATGTTAAAAGCGGGTATCGTAGGCTTACCAAATGTAGGCAAATCAACACTATTTAATGCTCTCAGCAACAATGAAACGGCTGAAGCTGCAAATTATCCTTTTTGTACCATAGAGCCAAACACTGCAATGGTAATAGTTCCAGACTCTAGACTTAAAGAATTACAGATATTAGTTAATGGTCAAAGAACAGTTCCAGCAGTTATCGAATTTGTTGATATCGCAGGATTAGTCAAAGGAGCTAGTCAGGGAGAAGGACTTGGAAATAAATTCTTATCGAATATAAAAGAAACTGATCTTATAGTCCATGTTGTAAGGTGCTTTGATGACCCTAATGTTATTCACGTCGCAGGGAAAGTAGACCCAGTAGATGATATTAGCCTTATAAATACTGAGCTTGCTATTTCAGATTTAGATTTAGTCGAAAAATGCAGAGAAAAATATTCAAAAAAACTCAGAACTGGTGAAAAAGAGATAATCGAAATAGATGCAATATTTGAAAAAATACTCCCTTTCTTACAAGAAGGTCTACCAGCTAAAGCCGCTAATCTCAGTGAAGAGGAGAAATTTAAAATTAAATCCTATGGTTTGCTCACCTTAAAAAAAGTTATATATGCAGCGAACGTTTCAGAAGCAGATATCGCTAAAGATACTAATGAATACGTGGACAAAGTCCGTAAAATCGCAGAAGAAGAAGCCTGCGGCCTAGTAATGATCTGCGCTAATGCTGAGGCACAGCTTATTGGACTAGGAGACGAAGAGAAAGATGAATTTTTAAAAGAACTAGGCGTCAAAGAGATGGGCTTGAAAAAACTTATCAAAGAGACATACAGACTACTTGGGCTTCAAACTTATTTTACAGCTGGTGAGAAGGAAGTCAGAGCTTGGACTATAGACATCGGGGATAAAGCTCCTAGAGCAGCAAGTAAAATACATACTGACTTTGAAAGGGGCTTCATTAAAGCAGAAGTCATCTCCTATAATGATTTCATTCAATGCAAAGGCAGAGTTGCAGCACGTAGTTCAGGAAAGGCTCGCGATGAAGGAAAAGAATACGTAGTGCAGGATGGGGATGTAATAGAGTTTAAATTCAACGTCTAATAAAATGATAAAATTATAGCCGTGGTAATGACCGAAGATTTTTACGAGCTTTTAGGTGTTAATAAAACTGCTGATGAAGCAGAACTTAAGTCTGCTTATAAAAAAGCTGCACGTAAATTTCACCCAGATAATGCAGAAACAGGAAATGAAGAGCTTTTCAAAAAAGTAGGCGCCGCCTATGAAGTTCTAAAAGATCCTCAGAAAAGACAGATTTATGACCAGTACGGAGCGGAAGGCTTAAAAGGAGCTGGTGGCTTTAGTGGTGCTGGAGCGGAAGGCTTCGGTGGCTTTGAAGATTTAGGGGATATTTTTTCTAGCTTCTTTGGTGGTGGTTTCAGTGGCGGTGGTGCTAAAGCACAGAATCGTCCGACTAAAGGACAAGATCATGAAGTTAGCATTCAGATAGACTTTATGGATGCGATAGAAGATAAAGCTAAAAAAATCAGACTTAATCCTCTTGATTTATGTAAATCCTGCAATGGTAAAGGTGCCGAGAACCCTAGCGACGTTAGTACCTGTGGCACCTGTAATGGAGCGGGTCAGGTAATGAGCCTTCAGAATACTATATTCGGACAAGTCAGACAAACTAGTACTTGCCCAAGCTGCCATGGCAGTGGGAAATTCATCAAGAACCCTTGCAAGGCTTGTAATGGACGTGGCTATAAACGTGAAACAAAAGAAATAGAGGTTACTATTCCTGCTGGAATCAATGATGGTACGACCATGAGATTGTCTGGGCAGGGGGATGTTGGCAAAAATGGTGGTCCTCGCGGTGATATTTATTTAGTAGTAAGAGTGCGCTCTCACGATAAATTTAAACGTGATGGAGCAGATATATACTCCACAGTAAAAGTAGGTTTTGCCGAAGCTGCCTTAGGGCATGAACTAGAAGTACCGACCATCTACGGCGAACAGAAGCTTAAAATCAAGCCGGGTACCCAATCGCATGAAGTCTACACCATAAAAGAAGCAGGGATGCCTGTAATTAATCGTAAAAATCGCAAAGGTGATCAATACGTTAATGTAGAAGTCGTAATACCGAACAACCTATCTAAAGAAGAGAAAAAACTTTTAGAGGAATTCCAAAAGCTGCGGCGGGACAAAGATATAAAAGTCTAATTCACTGGAATCCTTTCTGTGCCTGTAGTTCAACCGGATAGAATATCGGTCTCCGAAGCCGAAGGATTGGGGGTTCGATTCCCCCCAGGCACACCATTTTATTCATCTCATTCATAACAATATCTGGGGGCAATCGAACCCCACGGGGTT
>RFQS01000131.1 GCA_009924885.1 Pseudomonadota bacterium
GAGTTAGTCCCTAATTTTAAGCGAATACTGTCCCAGAATAGTTCTAAACGAATACTAATTAACACCTACGATTCGAATTTCACTAGAATTCAATTTTTCTTGAATTTAGCTAAAGAATTTGATAGGAAAGTCGCTCTATTACATAGGAATATCAGAAAAGCGATAAATGCGGGTAGAGAGAGTGGTCTTCTCTCTTTCGATGAAGAGCTGCTTATAAGCATTAGTGAAATCGGTAACTATAAAGACTCTGAACTGCTTATCCTTACTAGCTCCGCTGAGGATCTAGCACTAGAGGGCTTAGAATTAGTAGCCTTCGGGAAAAGCGTAGAATTTATTTTAAGAGAAGGCGATGTCGTCATTAACAGTGGTGACTTACCAGCAGGTACAGTGCGTATCATGGCCCAAATCTCAGATCAGTGTTTTCTAAAAGATGTTCAGATCATCGGTGGAAAAAATGCTTCAGTGCATGTAGAGTCCTATGCTTTAACTGAAGAATTAAAATTCATGTTTAACGTAGTCAAGCCTCACTACTTTATTCCAGCTCTAGGTGAGACAAGGCAGCTCGTTAAACACGCCAAATTAGCAGTAGAAACTGGTTTCGACCCTGGTTCTATATTGATTTTAGATAACGGAGACCTCGTAGAATTCGCTGATAATAATATAGTTAAAGTCATAGAACAGATTAAATACGAAGAAGTCCTATACAGTACTTTAGATCATTATGAACTAGAAGATCACATCATTAAATCTAGAGACGTTATTTCCCGAGAAGGCGTAGTCATAATTAGCTTCTCTATAAATAAAAATAAAAAAATTGTCTCAGGGCCAGTGTTTTCAGCTAAAGCCTGCACTTTCTCTAAAAATAAAGAATGGAGAGCTTTCTGCATGTTTAACACGCAGCCTATAGCAGAAGCCGTAGAGAATTTATTTACAGGAAAGCCTTCTGCTACATTAGATGAATGTGAAAACATTATCAAAAACCTGATGGATAAAGTGATTAAACAGCAGATTGGTAAAAGACCTGAGTTAATCGTCGTCGCTAATCAAATATAGGTAAATGTAACTTGCTCTTAGATTTAATTCAAAAAGATAATAATTTTAATACTCTTTATCATGAGCTGACCAGCAAGAATGAACTTATAGTACATGGTCTAACTAACTCTGCGAAAAGCTTTATACTAGCTAATATTTTCAAACGCCTAAACAAGCACCTGATATTTATCGTCAATAATCACCACGAAGCTCTTACTTACTACAGAGAGATTAAAAACCTACTTGGTGAAAGCTTTTTGGTAAGTAATTTTCCGTGTCAGGAGATTTCACCTTATGATCAGATAAATTCAGATGTTTCTGTAACGAGCTCACAGTACCATGTCTTTTCTAAATGGCAAGAAAAGGATAGTAAATCCCTTACAGTAATTACCTTTAAAGCTTTTACCCAGATGTACATAGATAAGGCTTTATTAGAGAAAAGCTCTCTTGTCATAAATCCAGAGCTTAAAACTGATCCACTGGAAATCGCTCGCAGACTGATAGAGATGGGTTACTCTAAGCAGTTCATGGTGGAAAATCGCGGGCAATTCAGTCACAGAGGAGATATTCTAGATATTTATCCGCTACAGGGCGAGCCTACACGTATAGAATTTTTCGGTGATGATATAGAAAGTATCAGAACTTTTTCAGTTCATTCACAGAGATCTATCCAGAAAGTAGAAACCTTAACCATTCACCCACGTTTTTCTATAATTCGTCAAGAAGAAGATGGTCTAGAACAGAAGATTTTAAAGAGAGTTAAAGAGTATAGTACTAGCCTAGAACAAGAAACCAGAGAAGGTTTAGAACTATCATTAGCTAGTCAGATTCAAGAAAATCCAGACAGCGCTACCCCGATAAAAGACTCTCTTTACTGGGAAGGAGTGGAATATTATAAATCCTTTCTAGGTCAGGGTTCTAGCTCTCTTTTCGAGTATCTTCCAGCTAAAGATCATGTGCATTTAGTTTTCGATGAATGGCAGGATTTACTGTTACAGAACGAACAGTGGCAAGAGAAAATTAAAGAACAGTATAAAGACGGGGTTAGCTTAGGTAAACTAATTCCAATAGAGACTAATCTTTTCAAAGACTGGAAAGCTGTCGCAGAAGAGATTAAAGCTTTTCCTAAAAGACTATATATACAGAACGTCGAAGAGTTAACTAATGACTCAGATTCATTAAGCTTAGAGATACTGTCCTACCCTGCTGAACGCTTCGCTAGTAAAGTAGAAGACTTTACCGCTTTTATTAAAGAGAATGTTAGGTCTGATAAAAAGATCGTTATATTCTCTGAGCAGCCACAGAGGGTAATCGGAATTCTTAAAGAATGGGATATTCAGTGTCTATATCTAAACGCAAATCAAGATCTAGATGAGTTACCTAAATCTTTAGTTATAGTACTCAGAGATGGTCTAGAAGAGGGTTGCAAGATACCTGGATTTGATTTAGTTATCCTTACCGATCGTGAATTATTCGGGAGAAGCCGTCAGGCAGTAGCTAAGCAGAAAAACCAGAAGACTGATAAAGAATTAGAACAAGAGAAGCAGAAAAGAAAAAATGCCTATACTGATATAGCAGACTTAAACAGAGATGACTATGTTATTCATTTTAAGCATGGTCTAGGTATATATCGTGGTACTGAAATTATAGAACTCAGTGGCATAGGGAAACAGGAATATCTAGCTGTAGAATACGCTGGTGAAGCGAGAGTCCTGATTCCTGTTGATCAAGTAAATCTTTTATCAAGATTTGATTTAGCTGGAGATCTTAAGCCGAAGCTCTCGAAACTAGGTGGTAATGAGTGGACCCGCACGAAAAAGAAAGTTCGTAAATCAGTTAAAAAAATTGCCCAAGATCTTGTCGCACTCTACGCTAGACGTGCTCAACAGACTGGTCACCTCTATCAGCCTGATACTCCTTGGCAGCTAGAGATGGAAGATGCTTTTCCTTACGATGAAACAGTAGACCAGCTTAAAGCGATAGTAAACGTTAAATCAGATATGGAATCAGAGAAGCTAATGGATAGGCTTATCTGCGGTGATGCAGGTTTCGGTAAAACAGAAGTAATTATCAGGGCTATTTTTAAAGTTATTATGGAAGGAAAACAAGTCGCAGTGCTGGTTCCGACCACAGTTTTAGCTCAGCAGCATTTCAACGTCATGCGTGATCGTTACGCTCCTTATCCTATTAAAATGGGCTTACTATCTAGGTTTAAATCTGCTAAAGAGCAGAAAGAAACTATCAGAGCTTTAAAAACTGGGGAATGCGACCTAGTCATTGGCACACACAGGCTTTTACAGAAAGATATTCAGTTTAAAGATTTAGGTTTACTAATTATCGATGAGGAACAGCGTTTCGGTGTTAGTCATAAAGAAAAACTAAAAGAACTAAGAAAAGACTTAGACGTTATATCCATGTCAGCGACACCGATTCCAAGGACGCTGCATATGTCACTTTCAGGGATAAAAGATATAAGCTTAATCGCTACTGCCCCTACGAATAGACTTCCAGTAAAAACCTTCGTCGGTGAGTATAAATCTTCAGTAGTCAGAAACGCTATCCTGCATGAAATAGAAAGAGGTGGAAAAATATTCTTCTTGCATAATCGAGTAGAAACCATACAGCAGTTAGCTTTCGAGATCTCCGAATTAGTCCCAGAAGCTTCTGTAAGAGTGGCTCACGGTCAGATGAAGCCACAAGAACTAGAGGACACCATGTTCGCCTTTATCAGCAGCGAATTCCAGGTTCTAGTCTGCACGACAATTATAGAGACTGGATTAGATATCAGTGACGCTAATACTATTATTATTAATCACGCTAATACTTTCGGCCTGTCACAGCTTTATCAGCTTCGCGGTAGAGTAGGTAGATCTGATACACAGGCTTACGCTTATCTACTCTATAATTCTGCTGCGGATATCTCAGAGACTGCAAGACAGAGATTAAAAGCCATAAAAGAACTTAATAATTTAGGCTCTGGTTATCAAGTCGCTCTCAGAGACATGGAAATCAGAGGCGTGGGGAATGTCTTCGGCGGCGAGCAGCATGGTCATATGGTTGCAGTCGGTGCGAGCCTTTACTTCAAGATGCTCAGTGACGCTATTTCAGAAGTTAAGGGTGAAAAATCTGAAATGGAAGAATATGAAAATTCTTGCGTTATTGATATGAAGATCAGTGCATTCTTCCCGCAGACCTGGATAGACGATGAACATCAGCGTATGAATGAGTATAAACGCCTATCTATAATTGATAATGAAGAAGATTTAAATAATATAATCGTCGAATGGTCAGATCGCTTTGGTAGACTGCCACCTGAAGCTAAAAATCTTATTGAGATTAGTAATATTAAATTACTAGCGAATAAGAAACAGATTGCTAGTATCTGTGAAGAGCAGGGCGAACTCAAGATCTTTGCTAATTTAAGATTACAGAAGTGGTTAATGGTACAGCGTCAATTGCCGCCGCATGTTCAATCTAAAACAGCCTTTAAGCCAGGTTCCTTTGGTGGAGCGAAAAATTCACAGTCTTATATAGTGATGAAATCAGCGTTTATGGAGACTGAGGCTAAGTTAGAGGCTTTGAAGAAGATTCTTGAGATTATTGAGGTTTAAGCACCTGCTGAATACTCTCTCTAGAACCTTTACTAACACCAGCTTCCTTCGCGAATCTCTTCCAATCTAAAATCACAGCCCAGACCTCTTCATAAATAGTCTCAGCTTCATCTATACTAAACTTTTCTGCTAAAAGCATAATATGCTTTTTAGAAGGATTTTTCCCTTCACCAGCGACAGTCATACTATGCTCACCAGCTGGTCCCCTAGAGAAAGTTAAGTCATAAGCTGCTGCTAAAGACCAGTTGCCATGCTTATCCATTAAAAATGAAAAATTCTTACTGTGATCATCTCGATTATGACTAAGAATATTAAATATCATTAAGCGAAAAGCTTTCAATAACTGAGTTCTATCCTTCGTTAAGAGCGAGGTCACTTTTAAAAAAGCTTCATAATCTAAATTAGGATAATTATGGTCTGCATGTAGAAGCCCTGAAAGTGTGTGTACATGAAAATGCTCAGAACCTTTTCTATCAAAACGTTCTGTAGCAAAGCAATATTCATCTTTCTTAACATGAAGCAGATGCGTTTTCATCATTTCTAAGCCCGCTGCCTTAGCCATTAAGCTATAAGCATATTCTATCTCTGCGATATCTTCGGGATCATATCTAGATGGAAATTTCACTAGATAAGGCTTGTATTCATGGTTCGAAATATCAGGATCATAGACTAAAGTCTTAAAATCACGGCTTGCACTAACAAGTATTTTAGGTCTCGCTCCACCAGAAGAGCCATTTAAATAAAGTAATTCTTGAATAACTTTACCAGCGCTCCCTTCTAAGACCTGCTTAACTTTTTTCGATAATTTATTTAAATCTACCATCTGAGAATCTGAGCGAAAATCAGTATCCATAAAAGGTTCATATGATAAAGCACCCATATGAGCATTCCCTATGTGACTCAATCTATCAAGTGGACTAAGCTCCTCTGACTTAATAGAGAGGGCTCCTAAACTGCGATCTAATAATAAGCGTCCCCAAGCATCAGGCAAACTATCATTAAAAACCCCAAATAAGCCATCAGCAAAAAGCTTATCCCTAGAACTCTGTAAGCCTATCTCTAAGGGAAGTTTAAAAGGTGAAATATTAATGCCTTTAGCTAAAAAGTCTTTATCGTATTCAAAGAAAATATCTCTATCTTTAATCGCTAAAACACCTAACTCTAAAGTCTCTATTGGAGAGAATTTTAGCCTAACTTTGAGTGATTTAATTTTATTAAAAGTAACTATACTACACTCCCTCGCTTTCTTTTTTTAGGCTCTTTTAGTAATTCAGCCATACTAGCTGGTTTTTCAAGCTTCTTAAACAGTAACTTAAATTCATCTAAAACTCCTAAGACTAAAGCTATCTCTAATAAGGACTCTAAAGATATTTTACCTAAACGTTCAAATCTTTTAATACTCGCTAAACTAACCCCAGAACGCTTAGCTAAACCTTCTTGGGTTAAATTTTTTTCTAATCTAAGCTCGCGAGCTTGCTTCGCTATAATTAGAAGAATTTCAGAGGGTATGTCAAGAGATAACATATTGGCTGTTAATTTGATTATACCCTGATTATGGGTTAAATGTTAGCGGTTAGATAAGTTTCTTGGTGAGATTTAAATTTTTGAATTACAGGATGAAAAGATTATCTCTTGCCTCACATTCTGCATTCTTAAATAAAAAAACAAAGAGTGCAAAATATAAGATTAAATAA
>RFQS01000132.1 GCA_009924885.1 Pseudomonadota bacterium
ATATTACTCAGACAAACTTCATTCAGAGCATTAAGTGAAGAAATTTTATTTCCAAATCAAGATGGCAAAGGCATACAAGGAACTCATAGAGCTAGGTTTGGGGAAATAGAAACCAGAGGAGCTGCTCTTACTAAAACTGGCATGGAATTATATGACGAACTTGTAAATGAAACCCTGTCACAAACTAAGCAGGATGATAAAAATTATCAAGAAATACTAGAACAAAGTTTTTCAAAATTTCCAGATACAATAAATGAGCTTTTCGATAAAAATTTAGTACATTTTAATTTCTCCATAAATGAAAATTTTCCAAATCAAAAAACGGCTAGTCAAAAAGATTTCAAAGAATTTAATCTTCAGAAATTAATCCAAGAACAGATTATTAAAATTACCCCCATGACCTATGAAGATTTCTTGCCTGTAAGTGCTGCTGGTATATTTAAATCAAATATAGTTGAAGGTGGCTTTACGAAAGCAGAAACTGATTTACAGCTCAGTAATCAAAACGATATAGAAACAGCATTAGGCACCAAGATTATAGACCCTCAAACTATTTATCAAGAAGAGAGTATAAAAAGTCTCAACCAATCTTTAGAAAAATTAGGTATCAGTGCCTAATTTTAGAGAATCATGCTGCGATATAAAAAAATTAACCCGCATTTTTTATTATTCGCTGCATATGTGCTTAGCTACTTCATCCTAAGAATCACAGCTAGTCCTTTCCTTGACTGGGACGAAGCCGAACAGTATATTAATTCCAGAAACTTTAACCTAGGAGATACTCAACAACCACCCCTCTACAGTTGGATAGCAAGAAGCCTTAGTATCATCACGAATGATTCAATCTACGCCTTAATTAGCGTACGATATATTTGCCTTTATATATTTATAATCTTTCTATACCTCTCTATTAGACAGTTTTTCGCGAGCAAAAAGTCTCTAACCTTAACTCTCCTCATACTAGCTTTAATTCCAGCTTATGCCTACACCATTAATTTCAAACTAACCCACTCTGTATTAGTCTTTGCCATGTCATCTATGACTTTTTATTTTTACCTTAAAGTATTAAAGAAAAACTCCCTTCTGAATTTTTCACTTCTAGGTATTTCTGTAGGATTGGGACTTATTTCAAAATATAATTTTTCATTTTTGCTATTTGCACTAATTTTAGCTAGCTTATGTTCTAAAGCAGCAAGAAAAGCCTTTCTCAAACCACAGATAGTAATAAGTATTTTCAGTAGCCTAGCAATAGCTCTTCCACATTATCTTTGGCTATATAAAAATTCAGAATCAGCTGGAAATTATCTAAGTGAAAGGGGTGCGTTTAAATTAATGGCTGACGTAGATTATAACTATCTATTAAACTTCTTTAGTCTTTCATTTAGTGCTTTTAGTCAAATGCTCATTTTTACAGCTTTTCTACTATCTCTTTATTTTATTGGTAAATTTAAAAAAATCGGCACACTAAGTACAAAATCAACTTATTCTAAAAGTAAACTTAGGCTACTTAGCTATATTAGTTTATTTTCCTATCTTATACCTGTAATAATTTTTTTAATATATAAAAGTCATAAACTACTCAGTGGTTGGCTTTCAGTCAGTCATTTCATCACAGCTATTCTAATTTACATGCTATTCCATAAATTTAGCCACCTGAGATTTTATAAACTCTCTTACAGAGTAGCTTTAGCTTCAATTATTGTTCTATTCTTTATCAAATATCTATGGATTTTTCATCCTAATATTTTCAGTAAAGTAAATACCATAAACATCAACTATGCAACTGTTATTAATGAACTTGAAAAATTAAACTTAGAAGATAAAGAAATCATCTGTGATGATCAAATGGTTTACGTAAATCTTAAAATCTTAAAACCAGAATGGAATTTAAACTATTTTAAAAACAAGCAAGATAGAGCCAAAACAAAAAAAGAAATACCTGATTTAATAAAACAACAAATCAAAGTGCCCTATCTTCACACTAAATCTCATCAACATAAAAACACAACTATATTATTTTTTCTTCATAATAAGCTTAAATAGTAAGATTTTGGGTAAATATCTAGGGAAGAGGTTGAAAGACACGCACTAGCAAGCTCAGCTCCTATATGTCAGCAATAATTCAAGATAAAGAAAGTATAGTCAAACAAATTTGCCTAGAGTTAGAGGAGATTATAAAGGAACAGTCTTTAGTTCTTGATAATAAAAAACAAAGCATTTTTACTAAAGTTAAGTATTTATACGGTTTTACTGGTCAATATCCTTTCAAATGTGAGATTAACAACATAAAAGTTGATGATCTTTTATCTATTGATTCATTAAATAAACTTGAACCCGTAGACCGAAATAAACTTATAGAGAGTCTTCTGAGAAGCCTGCAAGCTAGATTATTTGCTACAGAATTTAAAGCTGAAGAACTTACCTTAGACCTAAAAAACTATAGCTTTCACTATAATGTTTTCAATGATTTTTTTAAAGACCCGAAACCCTATTATGCGATTTTTGACATAGAAGAGCTAATAAATGATCTCAATGAAAAAAAAATATTTGATTTTAAAACTAATCGTCAAACAGGATTAATAGAAACTTCTAATACTATTAATTTGAATATGCAGTGGCAGTGGATTACCGATAGCTGTATGGCTGGATTATGGCAAAGAGAAAATGATCCTTTCAGTTGGCGTAAAAGTATGATTATCAATGCTGCCGTAATGACTACCAGCGAAACAAACATTGCCATAGAACACATCTCCAAAGATCCAGATTGGTATAGAAAAGCTCAGGAAGATAAAGAAAGCTTAGATAGAGGTGTTTACCATATATTCGATCCTCGCTCAATTAAAATCAGTGCTCTGGGTTCACCCATAGTTAAGAATATAGAACTCGGCAAATGGATACACCCACGTCGTGTAGAGTCTCAAGCCCTACTCTTATTAAATATTCTTGAAACCATAGAAGCAGGTATTCATCAGGAAGAATGGGGATTCGCCTACACTAAGGATTTTAATGAGCAAAACAGAGAAATCATTTTCAAAGCCATCTATAACTTATTAACCTTTCTAATGAGTGTGAACTGGAACTCCAAGCACAATATGTATGATGCCAATGCTCCGACTAGCAGCTCTTGGGAAGAAATAATCTTTTGGGAAGGGGTAAGCCTAGACTCAGCTTATACTTACCTTGCCTTAGATAAATTCTGTAAATTAGTTTTCAGTGAGAATTATAGTAAAACCAAGGCTATTACTGATTTGAAGAATAGTTTAAATGCTTCAATAAATAGCGATAATGCTTATGCTGACTGCCTTAATGAATCACAAGTGAGAATGTTAATGCAAGCTTGTAATAGTAAGATTTATGACTGGATAGTTAAACCGATTCTTTACGACAGGACTCAACCCGTTCATAGTCCCGAGAATAAAATAGACACATCTTTAGTACTGTTAGCAGCTTCTAATTATAAATTTTCAGAAGATGTTATGTTAGATACAGAAATACGCAAGAGCATCGTAGATCTCTGTGATAATCTACTAGCTGATGATTATGGGATGCGCAGATATAATAAATTCACTCGCGAAGACATAGTCTCTGGCACCTATGTAAAGATTTTTGATAGTTATTTGAATATTAATAGCCAAATAGTACATGAACTCACTCCGATAGCTCAAATAATGATCGGACAAAAAGCTGATCTGGTTCAATTAGTACCCAAATATGCATCTACAACTGAATTTCTTAAAAGACAGAAATTAGCTAAAGCTGATTTCTCAGCACAGTGGAGCATTGGTACCACTGCCTCATTACAGGCTTTAGCTAAAAGTAAAATAAACCTAATTAACCACAGCAAAACCATTAAATATTTATCACCACAAGCGGAAAACTTAATTAAAGAAATAGACATAAAAATCGCTCACTACATTAATAAAACTCTCTCTCTAATAGCGGGCTTTAAAAACCGAGACATAATCCGTGCAGATGGTAGTAAGCTCAGTGGATCTTACTCTATCTTAGAAGCTTATCAAGCTGTTACAGATCTTACTGGGAAAACCAAATGGCTTCCTGGTGCTCATACCTTATCTTGGAGTGCAGCACAATTTTATTCTGGTTTAAAGCTTGCACTGAAAGCCGAGCATGAGTTAAGATCTTTTAATAATCCTAATTAAAAGATTTTCATGAAGAACACTAAGCTTTATATTATTTCCCTGATCATCTTAAGTTTTCTAAACTTAGCAGTTTTAAAAGCTGCTGACCCAGCTGAGGAATTAAAAAATACAAGAAAGCTCTTTAAAAATGCCAGTTACTCACTGAAGCATTTAAATGCATTTACAGATTCTGCTTTAGCACTTGATTATGAGTGTTATGCTAAAGCGTACAACGCTGCTGGAACCATGATAGGTGCTAAATTTGAAGCTAATCCCTTTAAAAAAATAAAAGACTTCTCGAATGGTAAAAATGCCCTAGAAGAGGTAATCAGAGCGAATCCCGAGAATCCAGAATTTAGATTTGTTAGATTAGCCGTACAGTTAAATATTCCTAAGATGCTGAGCTATAAGGATAATATTAAAGAAGATACTACTTTAATAAAAGTCTTTCTAAATGCAGATAAACACGAAGATGAAGATTTAGCTACAATGCTTAAGGCTTTTTTAGAGCTTTATAGTTTGGGCGTGTAGCGGAACTCCAATTTCTGCGTTTTCGTCGTCCTCATGATCCTCATGTACTTTGAGTACACTGCGGTCATTCGTCCTCCTCAGCCTTGAACTTATTCGTTCGGCTACACGCCCAGTTTGTAAGGAGAGCACTCACGAGCAGTTCCAAAATACTCTACTAAGAACACATTCCAAATTAACATTACTCCACCATAAATAAAATCCTCCACTGGAATCGTAAATGCTCTTATCGAAAGGTTTTCAGCATTATTATAAAAAACTACAGGCTCATCAAAAGCAATCCCAGTAAGTAAGCCATTCACTATAAAAAATGGTATTAGAGTAACCAAATACATCAAATAGAAATTAGGTAAAAAGCTAGACTTACGCAAAAATATTAAACTCAGAGCCATAAATATACTGGTGTAGAATGTATAAGCCCTATCATAAAAAATAAAAGCTAAAGCGAATAGAAAGAGAGCTAGCCCAATATTCAAATAGATAAAATTAAATCCCACAAAGGGTTTTGGGAAATAATATTTCAAAACCTCGTAAGTAAATATACAAGCATAAGGAACACAGATAAAAAATAGAACTTCTTCTAAAGGCAGGTTTAAAAATTTAATCCCACAAAGATACTTTTCCGTAAAACCCCAAACACCTAGATAAGTGAAAATACTGTCCCAGACCACGAAAGCTAAAAGAACTATAGCCACAGCCTTAAATGTAGATGGAAATAATTTATATAACTTAACCTTAGTCTCAAAGCTCAAACAAACTGGTACAAGCACGCTAAAAAAATTTATTAATAAGTAGGTAAAAGACAGCATCTTAATTTCAAATCATCAGAATCATTAGGAACCAGCAGAAACACTGTCCCTAAGCTGCTTGGAATAATATTTGATTGGCACCCATAACATACCGAAATTCTCACCATCTTCTTTATAAATATGACTGTGATGGTCTTTATGAGCTCGTCTTAGCCCATCAAGGTATGGATGAGAAAAATTATCTAAAAATTTAAAACGCCTGTGAATGTAAACATCATGAACTAAAAAGTAACAGAGTCCATAGATAGTAATCCCCAAGCCTAAAGCATAAGCATATAAATTAGAAAAGAAAAAACCTCCCATGATGAGTAACATAGAAGGCAGAGCAAAAATCACAAAAAAGATATCATTCTTTTCAAAAAAACGAATATCCTTCTGATGATGATCTTCATGAAAATTCCACATAGAACCGTGCATCACATAGCGGTGCATCACATTAGCGACTAGCTCCATGCAAAGAAAAGTGCAGATGATAATGCTTAAGTATTGAATAAACATCCTAAGATAATTCTAGCAAGAGGGCTATGCAGAGTTCGACGTAATTTCTTACTGTCTTCTAGCCACTGTTGCCGAACTTCAATTCCTGCGCTTTCGTCGTCCTCATGATCCTCATGTACTTTCAAGTACACTGCGGTCATTCGTACTCCTCAGCCTTGAACTTGCACGCTCGGCAACAGTAGCTTTAGGAAAATAAAGATAAAAAGTTAGAGTTTCTTATCTTTATAGATATATGTCTTCAACAGGGCTGTCTCATTCTAAAAATCAAGAGATTTTAGGAAATTTTTGAAAGATAATTTGTTCTCTAAAGTCATCATTCCATCCAGAGACCTGTCTTTT
>RFQS01000133.1 GCA_009924885.1 Pseudomonadota bacterium
CCTAATGCTAGGGCTTTAATTGACACTTTAACACCTATGTATTTAAATAATACGGTTTATACAGATATTCTAGATGCCACTACTAGTGAGCTTGCCTCAAGAATGACTGCTATGAATAACGCTAGTAATAACGCTGATGCAGTTATTAAGAAGCTGTTACTTTCTTATAATAAGGCTCGTCAGTCAGCTATTACTCAGGAAATATCAGAGATCGTAGGTGGATCTGCTGCTTTAGCTTAATATTAAGAGCCTCAGAGCTTTTTTAATTGTCTAACTTCTTTCGTTGGTTCTTAATGTCTAAATATAGTGTAGTTGAAATTATCAATAAGAAAAAAAATGGACTGGAACACAGTCTAGATGAGATTAATTGGTTAATTAATAATATTTCTTCTATCCCTGATTTTCAATTAAGTGCTTGGTTAATGGCTGTGAGATTAAATGGTTTAAGTCATCGTGAAACGGCTGAACTGACGAGAGCTATGGCTTACAGTGGTCATGTGCTTACTTTAAAAAGGCACGACCAAGGCTGCGACATTAGTGGTGAAAGACAAGCTAGCACACGTGGCTTTGTTGATAAGCATAGTACTGGTGGGGTTGGTGATAAAGTGACTGTTGTGCTTTCTCCTTTACTGGCGGCTTTAGGATTTAAGGTATCTAAATTTTCAGGTGGAGCTCTTGGTCATACAGGTGGGACTGTTGATAAACTCCTGTCTATACCAGGGTTTAAGATTAACATTGACATTCAAGCTTTTGAAAAGCAGATAGCCGAAGTTGGTATAGCTATTTCTGGACAAACCACTGACTTTGCACCTGCTGATAAAAAACTTTATGCTCTTAGAGATCTTACTTCTACTGTGGATTCCATACCACTTATCGCTTCTAGTGTTATGTCGAAAAAAATAGCTGGTGGAGCTGATGTCATTTTAATCGATCTTAAATGTGGTAGTGGAGCCTTTATGAAAGATCTAAATTCTGCTAAAGCTCTTAGGGACGAGATTTTATCTATTGCGCGTGAACTTAAACTGGATGTTAAAGTCCTGATTACTAATATGGATCAACCTTTAGGTTATGCTGTTGGTAATTCACTTGAGATTATGGAAGCTATAGAAATTCTTGAGGGTACTTTGAAAAATGATACTTATGAATTAGTAATTGAGCTAGCTAGCCTTTTAGTAGATAGGGATGAAATTATTTCTGCGATTGCTTCTGGTAAAGCTTATGTGAAATTTGACGAATGGATTTCTGCTCAGGGTGGTGATTTAAAGGCTTTTAAAGATACTTATAGGGCTAAGTATGAATATGCTGTTAAAGCTTCTGAAAAAGCTTTTATAAAAGATATTTCCTGTGAGGAAGTCGGCCGCCTAGCTAATGAACTGGCTTTTGGTCTTAATAAATCAAAAAATAATGGTATCGATTATAAAGCTGGTGTAATTTTTTCGGCTAAAGTGGGAGATGAAGTAAAAGTTGGAGATGCCGTATTTACCGTATTTTCAAACCAAGCTGAGCTTGATTTAAATCTTGTGGCAGCAGAGTTTTTAAAAGCTATAACTTTTAGTCATACTCCAGTTGTAAAACCAAAACTTCTCTTGAATACAAAGAATCCATTCTCGCTTTTTTCATAAAAATGGAACCTTTGCTGTCATTTTCAGTCTCTTTGGGTATAAGAAATTAGCGCCATTTTGACGTGGTAAGATAATTGTGTTCGTATGAAAAAAATAATATTATGTTTAGTATTTTTGGCATTGGGGTCTCAGCACTCAGCTTTTGCTGGTGGTTTACCGAGACCGATGACGGATTTAAGTTCAGATTTAAGAAATGAGCTTGAGCGTGCAAGGCTTAATGCTGATGAGTATAAAAATCTTTATCTTGATCAGCAGGCTGAAGCCAGAAAATTAAGGACGGATTTAGATTCTGCTAACCAAAAATGTAATGATTGTTATCGTGATAAGGCTCAGTTAGATGGATCAATGACTAGTTTAAGAGGTGAGAATCAAGAATTAAATAGAAAAGTTGGTGAATATAAGGCGAAGGCTGATTTGCTTGCGGCAGCACCAGCGGTAGCTCCTGCGAAAATTGAAGCTAAGCCTGAAGTGGCTAAGGTTGATGAAGACAGTGGTATTTTTCACAGAGTTTTTGGTACTTTAGTGGGGGTTCCTGTCGGAATAGCTGCTGGTACACCTATCGGAGCTGTTAGAGGCAGCCTGTCTAAGGCTATTGTTTATGCAGATGGTTTTTCTGAGTATATGGGACCTGGACTTTTAGGTGAGGCTGCTGGTAATGTAAGTGGTCTTGGTGTAGGAGCTATTGCGGGGGCTTTTAGCGGTGCTGCAAAAGGTTTTACTACTGGTGTTAAATATGGATATCTATCTCCTTTTAGTGCTCGTAGCGTGAGTCTAGATGGTGGTTTTATTAATGGCTATAATCCTTACGATTTTAGTGATTTAAAAAAATCTAATACTTAAAAAAAGCTTGACTAGTTAGCTCTTTTTCATTATCCATGCTAAAAATAAACATGAATAATAGTGTTTATACAAGGAATTTGGATTTGCTAAATGGTAATAACTAAGACGAAGTTCAAGCTTGATGCTTTTCAAGAAGAGTCGATAGCTTTTATTAAGGACTCAAAAAATTTAATCGTTAGTGCACCTACTGGTGCAGGTAAAACAGCGATAGCCTCAGAGGCTATTGCGATGGCTATAGCGGAAGGTAAAAAAGTATTTTATACAGCTCCTCTAAAGGCTTTAATTAATCAGAAATTTTTAGAATTTCAAAGAGACTACGGGATTGAGAAGGTCGGCATACTTACTGGAGACACCTCTAAAAATAGAGATGCTCAGATTATGGTTCTTACGAATGAAATTTACCGTAATATGCTTTATGGCACCACATTTGGATCTTTAGATCCTTATCTTGAAGATTTAAAGTTTGTTATTTTTGATGAATTTCATTATATTGGTGATGAGTCAAGAGGAACTGTTTGGGAAGAAAGTGTAATATATAGCCCTAAATCAGTTAAATTAATTGCTTTATCTGCGACTATTAATAATCCTGAAGAACTTAGAGACTGGATCTCTAATGTGCATGGAGAGTGCGCTCTAGTTAAGACTGATTTTAGACCAGTGCCACTGCATCATTTTTATTTTAAAGATGAGCAGCTTCTTCCTTTAATTACCCCTAATGGTAAGTTAAATCCTAAGCTTAAAGAAAGGAATGATAATCGCTCTGGCTCTAAGCATAAATTCTCTCATCGTGGTGGTGGTTTTGGTAAGCCAGTTTCCCCTGATTTAGTAGTAGAAGAATTAGCTAAAAAGAACATGCTGCCTGCTATTTACTTCGTCTTTAGTAGAAAAGGCTGTGATAACTATGCTAAACAGTGTGAGGAGCTTAAGTTACTTACTGAAAAAGAATCTAGTGAATTAAATAAAATTATAGATGAGCAGATTAAATCTAGTAGTTTCATTGCGAATTACCCACATCTAAATCTTATTCGTAAAGGCGTGGCTTCGCATCATTCAGGTCTATTACCAGCTTTAAAAGTATTAATCGAAGATTTATTTACGAAAGGGCTTATTAAAATAGTTTTCTCTACTGAAACACTAGCAGCAGGTATTAATATGCCAGCGAGAACTACCATTATTAGCAGTCTTGAAAAGATGGGTGATCATGGTTTCAGGTCTCTAAAGGCTTCTGAGTTTCTTCAGATGTCTGGACGTGCTGGTAGAAGAGGTATGGACGATGTTGGCTATGTAATTACTGTTAAGAACAGTAATCAGACAGCAGGGGATGCGGCTTCTTTAGCGGTTTCTAAGGCTGAGGACATAGAAAGTAATTTCAGACCAAGTTATGAGATGGTTCTTAACTTACTCACTAATCATTCTCTTGATGAGGTAAAAGCACTTATTTTTAAGAGCTTTGGTCATTCCTTGATTCTAAGAGATCTCAAGCCGATACTAGCTGAGAAGAGTTTACTTGAAAACAAGCAGTTTGATTTGCAGACACCACTGTGTCCAGGTGAAATTGGAGATCTTCAGCATTATAGATCGATGCAAGATAAACTTGATGAGACAAGAAAGAGTAAGAAAAAACTAGAAGAAGAGATGTCGCCTGACGTTACTGCGATGGAGGAACTTTTAGAGATATTAACTCTAGAGGCTCAGAATTACCCCTGTAATGGCTGTCCTAAGCAGAAGCCATGCTCTAAGCAGTTCTCTACTTTAAGACGTTATCGTAAAAAGATAAGGGAATTAAATCAGATTCTTAAGGCTAAAGAAGAGACTTACTGGCAGAATTTCCAAGATATCACAGAGCTTTTAAAAGAGAAAGCATATTTAGATAGTAATTATAAGCCTACAGAACTTGGTAAAATCTGTGCTGCGATTCGTTCTGAGAATTCTTTATATATCACTGAAGTTTTAACTAAGGATTTTGTGAAAAATTTAGATGTTACTCAGTTTGCTTGTCTATTATCTGCGGTGGTCGTGGAATCAAGATCTTCTAGAGATAGTTTCGGTCTTAAAGCTCAGGCAGATAATTATGATGTTTTTGAGAATTTGAAAAATATCGCAAGAAGCGTAGTAAAGGTTCAGCGTAATTTTAGAGTAATGAAGCCTGTTGATATAAATATGGATGTATCCTCTGTTGTTACGAAGTGGATTGAATCTCAAAACTGGGAGGAGCTTATGTCTTCTAATAGAGCTGATGATGGCGATGCTCTTAAAGCTCTGAGACGTACTGTTGATATGTGTAAGCAGGTATCTAAACTTAGTAGTCTTGATAGAAAGATTACTGAGCTTGCGATTCAAGCTGTACAGTTGATTGAAAAAGAGCCAGTTCTTGAGCCTACTTTCGTCTAAATAAATAATGTCGATTACTAAAACCAAAAAGAAAGTTTTTATAGAGACCCTTGGCTGTCAAATGAATGTCGCTGACACTGAAAGAATGTTAGGGCTTTTAGATGAAATCGATTATGTTCAAACTGAAGATAGAATGGAAGCTGATCTTTCTATCTTAAATACTTGTAGTATCAGGGAACATGCTGTGGATAAGATGCGTAGCTATATGGGCAAGTGGGATAAAACTCGTAAGCCTGGTAGCATGATAGCTCTAGCTGGCTGCGTGCCGCAGCAGGAAGGAACTAAGCTCGCTACTGATGTAAGAACTGCTGATATAGTTATCGGTACCCACAATTTACATCGTCTTCCAGACTTAGTTCTAGAGGCAGAAGCGAAGCACCAGATTAATCTTTTAAATGGGGTAGAGCCAGCTATTAAGAATAAAGGTGTTTATGCGAGCCGTCCTCAGGTAGCTGAAATCTGGGAAGAGCTGCCAGAAGATATTCCAGAGACTCCAATATTTCGAAAAACGAAGTATTATGCTTGGGTAAACGTTATATATGGCTGTAATTATCGCTGTACTTACTGTATAGTGCCTAAAACTCGTGGTGATCAGCGTTCTAGGTCTACAGTCGATATCGTATCTGAGGTACAGGCTTTAGCTGCTGATGGTTTTAAAGAAATTATATTATTAGGACAGAATGTCGATGGTTATGGTCTAGATATAGGGACTAATCTAGCAGCCTTATTGCGAGAAGTACATAAAGTAGATGGCATAGAACGAATTAAATTCTTAACCTCACATCCCTGTGATATGACCTATGAGCTTATAGAGACAGTGGCAGAGTTGCCTAAGGTGTCCAAGTACTTCCATGTACCGATACAAGCTGGTAATGATCAGGTTCTTAAGCGTATGGCTCGTAGATATACTGTAGCTAGGTATATGGAATTAGTAAATTATATTCGTAAGCTAATGCCAGATGCTTCGATTACTGGTGACATTATAGTAGGCTTCCCCGGTGAGACACATGAACAGTTTATGGATTCAGTGAAAGTTGTTCAAGAAGTGGGCTATGATGCTTGCAATACTGCTATCTATTCTAAGCGTCCATTTACACCAGCTGCTGAGTGGGAGGATAATATTACCCATGCTGAAAAGCAGGAAAGAATCAGGCTTTTAAATGCTATCTGCACAGAAGTCGCTGAAAAACAGGCTTTAAGGTATGTAGGTAAGGTGGAGAAAGTCCTCGTCGAGGGTAAATCGGTGCGTAACCCAGATAGGCTAACGGGTAGAATTTTTAATAATAAGACTGTAAACATAGAGTGTGATCCCGCTTTGCATGATAAATATATCGGTACTTTTGCTGATGTGAGGATTACTAGGACTAATCCTTGGGCACTGCGTGGAGAGTTTATTTAGGGCATGTTCCCAAACTCCAATTTCTGCGTTTTCGTCGTCCTCATGATCCTCATGCAC
>RFQS01000134.1 GCA_009924885.1 Pseudomonadota bacterium
GAAGTATTAGGTTAAAGATTAGAATTTGAAAAAATGGATCACGATTTTGTTTAAGTTCATCGAAGCGAAAACAAATAACGCGGTAAAGTTCTTTAAAGTCTTTACTATCAAGCTTTTGATCGCCATTTAAGTCAAAGATACTTACTGATTCACTTTCATGATTAGGGTCAAATGCTTTAATAAAAGCAGTTTTAAAATCACTTAAAAGCCTTTCGGCTTTTAGTTTATCGAATTTATACCCTTTATCACATACACCAAATAAGTCTAGAGCTTCTTTGAGTTCACTTGAACCTCTGAGGAAATCATTGATTAAGCTAATTTTTTGAAACCATTTCTGCTCAAGTATCTGATAATCAAGGTTTTCAAAAATATAACCTGTCCATTTATCGTGATTCGTCTCTTGTACCACTTTTTGTAGTTGATCACCTATCTGTAAAAGTCTTTGAGATTGTTCTTTTAAAAAATGAACGTCTTTATCTTTAAGCTTATTTAAATTATGATAAAGTCCACTGCGAACTCCCCACATTGAATAATACTGTTGTCTAGATAACCTATGTGCTCCAGAATTTTCAGCAGATAAGGATTCTTGTCGTTTACAGTTGCTGATGTTTAAATATAAGGTCTCTATGAGTGAACCTAAATTATCCATCGCTTGAATATCATTAAAACTGCCGCCCCGAGCGAGAATCGCAAAAATATTACTTTCATTTTTAAAATTCTCAAAAAAACTTTTTTCTATGGCGTGTAAATGATTCTCTTCTCCCACTTTGTTAAAAGAACTCAGCGTTTGGACTAATTGGTATCTGCTTGAATTCAGCTTAGATAAGTGACTTAAGCTTAGTAGAGCTGTTTTTAAATTTAACCTATTCGTAATTAATAATTCTAGAAGTGAGTCATCGGCTTTAGTAAAGCTTTCTGTGAGTTTTTGAGCCCAAGTAAGATATCGATATTTTTGAAACGCCTCTATTTGTTTTAGAGGCTTACTTGCTAGTTTGAAAAATTCATCATGATAGAAAAATTTCTCTTTAGTAACTTTTTGATAGAGATTCTGTGAGTTTAGTCGATGTGATAAGAAGTAAATTTTCACTACTATTTCTCTAAGCTTTACCAGAGCGGTACTTGTACCAGAATTTTGTTCGTGTTGAATGAAAAATTCTATTAATTGATCAATTGATTGCGAATCTTGCTTTGTTTTTTGTTCAAAGTGTTTTCTAAAAGCTGTAATCATAAGCTTTTCACAGCCTTGCATCTCAAATATATTTTCAAGAAAGTTTTGCTCAAAGATTAATTCATGGTTTTTTATTGAGCTATTTTCTTGCTTGCTTAAGCTCAGTGGTCTATCAATGCTATTTAAATATACGGCGATATACTGTTTTAATTTTACGGCTTCGATTTCAGCTTCTAAGTTTAAAAAAGAGCTTGATACTTTATCAAAGCTAATCTGCATATCCATTTTGGTAACTTGAAGGGTTAATTTTTCTAGCTCTTCTAGATATGAACTGCTAATCCCGATGTTCTGTAACGCTTCTTTGACGGTGGCAGTGTCTATATTCTTACTGAGTGAACCAGAACCCTTGTGCAGTAAAACTAAAATCCTAATTAATTCACTTTCATCAATAGTAGAATTTCTGTCGAAATTAATAAATCTTTCTATAAGCTTTTGCTTGTTACTTACTTTACGTAAGGCTTTGGGGTATTTAGCGTTTTTGTCATTATACAGAGCGGTAATATTTTCTATGCTTTTAGTTTCAAGGAAATCTATGCGAATTTCAGTAAGGAAATTCTCTGGGTTTTCACGATGTAAGGGGTGATTCTGAGAAGGTTTCCCATTTTTAAACCAAGTGTTTGCTTGTTCGATATCTAGTATTAATTTAGACTGTGTGACTTGATGTATTTCTTCTATATATTTTTTAGCGAGCCTGCCAGCTTCTGCTTGAGCACTGTAAAGCTGTACCTGAAAGGAATCTACGCCAAATTCTTGAATGGCTTTAGTGAGCATTCTGTTTAAGCGTATCTGTGATTCGAAGACCTTTTGGTATAAATTTATATGTTCTACGTTCATGCCCTCCTTTATTAAAGTAATGATTTTTTTGACTCTATAAAGTTCTAGAGCTGAGTTATTAGTCTCAGAGAAAGCTGCTCCGATAAACCCACCTTCGACATAGAGATTACCAGGCATATGTTCTTTTGAGTTTTGAAAGTTTAATAAGATGTTTTCTATCGCAGGTCTCAGATCCTGTAAGGTTTTCACTAAAATGGGTTTTTCTGAACTAGGTAACTGATAATAGATATAACTCACATCCGAATTTTCAAGAAAACTTCTTTGCTCTAGTAGTAAGTGTTTTGAGCTAGAACATACATCTAGCTGTGTTCTAACTTTTTTAAGAAAATTATCATAGTCATCAAAGGATTCAAACTCTGTGCCAAGTTTTCTTAGGGCTTCATTATGTATAACCAATGCTGCTGCTGGATGTAGTGGGATATGCATTATATGCGGGGCTTCTGGCGTGTGCGTCGCATACCACTCACGAAGCTGAATGTAGACTTTTTCTATATGTTTTAGTGAATATTCGATAAAATCTAAAATTGATTTTACTAGTTCATCTACAGAATCTAGAGTGGAAATATCTTCTGCCTGAAACTCTTTAATCGAAAAATCAAATAAATTACCGATGAGATGATTAATCTTTTTATTAGCTCCAAACATCTTCATCCGCCTCTTGCTGTGCTTTAACCATGTCACTTGCAAATTTCAACGCTACTTTTTCATCTGTCTCTAGCTGTTCTTTACGATTTTCTTCTCGATAATATTCTTCTGACTGTCTTTCTCTAAGCTTTTTTAGTGTTTCCACCTTCATTCTCATCTCGAAAAGCTCTATCTGTTTGGCTTTTAAATTCTCTCTTAATTTAGCTAATTTTTCATGTAATTTTTCAAATTCTTTTTCAAGCTTTTTTAAAATACGTAAATGCCCTTCTGCATATTGATAATTAGTTTCCATCATCTCATCTTGAGTACTTTTAATTTCTACGTATTTAACTTTAATATCAAGTTTAGTTGCTTCAATATCTTTTTCAATAAGCTTAATTTCACCGATAAGCTCTTGAACTGCATCTTCACGCATTTTAAGAATCTTGGTTAATTTAAATTTAAATACCATGTATTATGAAATACTCGCTGATCTTCAATTTCGTATTTAGGGGCTGCTCGCAGACGAAGGACCGCTTTAATAATTTGCCCAGATTTTAGAGATGAATCTTAAGGTCCACTGAAAAATGATTAGAGTAGCATTTTTCTGAAATAGAGGATTTATTGTCAATATTTATTAAAAATAAGCTTTATAACTGTAGATTAGGTGAGATAATATGGCATTAACTACATTAGAGAAAACTGATACTGCTGCCCAGGTTATTAGTGAATTTTCTAAAAAAAATGATACTGGCATTGGGCAAGTTTTAAAAGATACTGAAACCTCAGCGATTACGGCGAGAATTACTACTCCTCCAGATAAAGCGAAGTTAGATACTTATGTAGCAAGCATCGAAGAAGATTCTAAAGATCTTAGTGCTGAACAGAAAAATGCGATATGGCAGTCTGCTGTTATTCGCGAAGAAGCTGTTAAGCAGCTTAAACCAGAGAATGCTAAAGTTCAAGCTTCGGTTAAGGCTGATAGAGAAACAGTTGTAACTGAAGGAGAAGGTAAAGTCGCAGATCCAGATAAGCATATAGAAAATACGGATGCTGCTCGTGGTGAGCTACATACATATATTCGAGATTTAGAGGCTAAAAAGCTTACGGGTAAAGCTTCGCCCGAAGAGATCGCAGAAATGAAATTGCTTAAAGAAGAAAGAGATAAGGCAGATACTAGTAAGGCCTTCATCTCTAGTAACGGTGCTGCGATAAGGATTAACGGCAGTGCGATAACGGAACTAACTGCTAATGATACGGCTGATGAGAAATTAGATGGTAATTATCATGGTGTATACGATGATCAGGCAGCGGCTTATAGAGATTTTTCTAAGAGATGGAAAGCCTCCACTAATCAGGATTTTGCATTAAAAGAAAATCAGAGGCTAATTATGTATCGTCGTGGAGATTTATTGGCTTATAGATTAGTGGAATCATCAGTCCCAAGTGGTTCTGGTCAGCGTATTACGACTATTTCTGATGAAATTACTTTCGGTCCAAATAAAGAAATTCAAACCGATGCGAAGCAGAATGAGAAAGAATATACTGAAAGTACAATAAACAGGCAGGGAGATTCACAGTTTAAAGATTTACCGAGAAATGGTGAATATCAAGAGCCGAAAATAGGTTTCGTCGCTTATGGTCAGCCAACTGATGCGACTAAGCTAGAAGCTAATTTACCAGCACAGGATGCAAATAAAAAATCAGAGAGATATTTAGTAGATTTTTCTATTGCAGAGCAAAGAGAGAACTGGTTTAAAATTCTTTTAGGAACGGCTTCTGAGGATAAAGATTCAGATGCTGACGGTGTGCCAGATGTTCTGGAATTAAGTTAGTAGAGCTTGCGTTAAAATATAGAAATTTAAGTTAGAGACCTATAAAAATTTAGAAATATAACTTTAAAGGCTACAAATTAGCTGAAATATGCTAATTTCTTGGATAGCTTAGTGGTGTTGGCGTTGAGCTTACTGTCGTGGGTGGCTGTGTAGCTCTTTTAATCTGGCAGGCAGTCATTCCAGCAAAAGGATTAACTCCACCGATATTAGAATATTCTTCACGAATCATCATAAAGAATATTCTAGCTTTTAAAACCAGTTCATGTAAACTTGTTTTCAGAATCACCTCTTTAATAAAGAGTCTAAAGATTTTATGGTTGATTTTTAGGAGCTGTTATTGATTTTTCTGGCACGGTAGTATTAATACTTTGTATGATTGTTGGAATCATTACTATCAAGAATGGTACTAATATGGCAGCTATTAAATAAGCAAATATATTTGCTTTAAAATCTGATAGCTTCTTGTCAATATTTGTTTCTAAATGAGCTATCTTACTGTCTATGCCAGTTTCTAAATGAGCTATTTTATCCCCAATCTTATCCATTGCATTGGAGATTATAAGCTCTAGTTTCTCTTGTGAATGCTCAACCTTTTGGTTAATTAAATCAAGCTTAGAGTCTATCTCAGTGCTAGAGTAAGTAGTTTGATTTATGCTCATATGTTGTGACTTCTCTAAAGTAATTATACCCTTGTCAGTTAAAATGGAATTATCGTTTAAGGACATTGTAATACTATTACCTGTTGTTATATTTCCTGTAGTTTGGTGGATTGTTTCAGATTTACAGGTTCTGCTGTCTTTATAACTAGACAGTGCAGTAACAGAAGCTATGAGTTCTTTACCGTGACCATCCATGAGTTTAGTTACCTAATTAATTTCAACACCTAACTGCTTTAATTGTTTATACAATTCCAATAGAGTATTTTTAGTAACAAATACTCTAGAGAAAGGAACAATTTCATTAGACCGAAAATCAAAACTAACTTGTTCTCCCTCTTTAAGCTCTTCCCCATCTGTCTTGAACATCATGGGTATTATACATAGATTTTCTAGTATAAAATTATCCTCAGCTAATTTTGTTACATTTATGTGCGTGGCGTGATTAACAGGTAAATGAGGCAGCTTTGCGACAGAATTACCATCTTTACTTGTGAAAACAGATTCTCCCATACATCTTAAACTCTATCATAGACAGATTAATTATTTTATGTACATCAAGGGATGATTCCGAAATATTTTCGCTTAACTTCTATCTACCCTTAGCCTGTGCGATAGAAGTAATAGTAGGTTTTATACAATGCTGCCTGATAGCTGGACCAATAACTGGATTCATCCCAGCTTCTTCTCTCTTTAATTTAAAATGATTTTTCATAAAGTCTTCTATACAAAGCTTTTTCAAGGATTTATTTTACAGTAAATAAAGGCATCTTAATTAATCTGATTAATAACGTTAAATATAGGCAGATACATCGCGACGACTATAGCACCTACTATAGCTCCGATAACGACTATGAAAACAGGCTCCATCAGAGCTGTTAGCGATTCTACTGAGCTATCTACTTCGTCATCATAGAAATCAGCGATTTTATTTAGCATGTTTTCTAATTCACCAGCTTCTTCACCGATAGCAACCATCTGTGTGACCATTGGTGGAAATACTTCTGATTTCTGTAACTGATTACTGATAGGGCTTCCCTCTTCTATATCTTTTTTAACTTTTATTAAAACTGATTCTAATAGAGCGTTATTAATAGACGTGCGAGTTACGTCAAGTGCGGTGG
>RFQS01000135.1 GCA_009924885.1 Pseudomonadota bacterium
CTGCTTATCATTAGTTAATAGCCTTAGCTTTTCTGCATCAAATCTTACCTTGATACACCGAGTAAGCTCTGCCTCTGTACAAATTCAAAATTTTAAAGAAAGTCCAAATCTAAGCTTCATGAATTTTATTCGTTCTAAAAAGAATGGCTACAAAACAGAGAAAGTAGAAAAAGCTTGTATGAATTCAGATCTAGTAATTTTCGGTATAGATGCTAAGTCACCTGTAATAAGCTTCCCTGATAATTCTAAAGCTGTGATTCTTGACTTTAACTCCAACCCATCATGCATAGTGAATTCTAGGCTTAAAGGAAGTAGCTACATAGGTTTAGAAACTTTAGATAAATATATCAGAGAATATTCTTACAGACAAAATAATGATTTTGATTTGTTAAATAGACTCAGCATCGGTGAAGATTTTATAATTTCACAGATTGATAGTCCAAAGACACTGTTACTGAACGTACAAGTTCAAAGCTGAGGACGACGAGTGACCAGTGTCCTAAAATCTGCGTTGCCAACTAAGTTTCCTCTGATTAACCCACTCTGGCAGTGTTTCAGCATTATAGGCAAACTGTGCAGCTTCTAACTGCTCCATCGTTAAATTAGTCGATTCCCCAAGAAAAGCATTATTTAATGAAGCATTTTCCAGAGAAGTATTTAAAAGATTCGCTGTTCCGAAATTAGCCCCATCAAGGATAGCGTCTTTAAAATTAGCACCTTCTAAATTAGCTGAACGGAAATTTGCAGCAGTTAAATTAGCTCCTTTAAAATTAGCGTTTCGTAAATCGGCACTCATAAAATTAGCACCTTGTAACTGTGCTTTTTCAAAATTAGCATCAAAAGCCACTGCATTTTCAAAATAAACTTCTAAAAAACTTGTCTCTTTAAAATTAGCCCTAGCAAGTAAAGCACCCTCAAAAAGAACATTTTTACCAGCAGCACCATAAAAATTAGCATCAGTTAGCTCAGCTGCTCTTAATTTCACATGATCCATTTTCGCCCTAATAAAATTTCCTTCTTTAAGGACAGCTTGACTCATATCAGCACCATCAAGCTTCGCACCTCTAAATTGAACCTGCTCTATGACAACACCTCGCATATCTACTTGCCTTAAATCACTCTGAATAAAACGATTTAAGTATTTAAAGTCGATACTTTTTAAATCTAATCCAGATAAATTTATTTTCTCAGTATACTCAGTACCTTTAGCTGTAACCTTTCCAACACCCTGCTCCTCTAAAATCAGTAACAATAGTGCATTAGTAATAACCCCTGGATATTTAAGACCTGTAAGTGGAGCTTCTTCTATGACTTCTCCTGAGTCTTCGTGCTTTTGGTGAGGTAAAACATATTTTTCTATAAGAATTTTAAGTTCAGGATCTATAGTACCCTTGTAAGCCTCTGGCAGTTTATGATTGACCTTAATATATCCGATTAAAGCTTTTCTTTTTTCATCTTTGTAAAAGGTCTGACCATAATAATAAAGCCCTACACCTCCAGCTATACCTACAAGCAAAATAAGCTGCAGAACAAAACTTTTCAGAATGGCTTCAAAATCATTTAAAGTCTGTACATTAGCCATTAAATATTTTTCAAAACGAACAAAAACATTTCTAGAATTAATCTTCGAAAGAAACTCTTGATCACTTAAAGCTTCATCAATAATCTTAAGATCTTTAGAAAGATTTTTCTTAAGCTCATTCATTTCGTCACTTGACTGCTCAAGAGCAAGCTTCGTAGATTGTCCTTCATCAGCCAAATCATCTTCACTGACTTGATCTCCATCATTTAGAGCATCAACAGATGGAACCTCAGCTAAATCTTCCACGTCAGAATCCAGCTCCGCAGGGGATTCTACGGATACATCCATTTGATTTTCATCTAAGCTTACATCATCAGCCATTTTCAAAATCGAAAAATACTAAAAAAGTATTTTTCATTAAGTATTTAAATACTTCACTGGATCGAAAGTACCACTGATAATATTCCCCCTAATCTCTTTAGCTAAATTAATCAGGTAGGTCAAATTATGTATACTCAAAAGCGTTCCAGCAGTAATTTCATGAACCTTCCATAAATGCCTGACATAGGCACGACTGTGATTCACACAGGTATAACAGGGGCATCCCTCAACTAGTGGAGAAAAGTCCTCTGTATACTTCTGATTCTTAATCTGCATGCGCTCACCATTAAAATCAAAAAAACCACCATGGCGAGCAATGCGAGTCGGCATCACACAATCAAACATATCAATCCCAGCAGCAATCGCTTTTACTATATCCTCTTTAGTACCTATCCCCATAAGATATCTAGGTTTATTTTCTGGTAATAATGGTGTAGTAAACTCTACTATTCGATCTATATCTTCCCTGCTTTCACCCACTGAGACTCCACCAATAGCGAATCCTGGGACATTTAAGCCTGAAATAAACTCTGCACTCTGCTTTCTAAGATCTTCATAAATTCCACCCTGCACTATAAGGAATAAAGCCTGATCCTCAGCCCTAGCATGAGCTTGCACACAACGCTCAGCCCAAGCATGTGTACGCAGCATCGCCTCACGAGCTTCTTCATGAGTAGCATTGCCCTGCGGGCAATGATCAAAGGCCATGATAATATCAGCACCTAATTTATTTTGCGTTAAGATAGAGTCTTCTGGACTCATGAAATGCTTCTGACCAGTGACTGTATCGATAAACTCAGCTCCAGAGTCGGAGATTTTACACTTATTAATTCGCATTTGTGAAAAAATTTGAAAACCTCCCGAATCTGTTAAAAATGGTTTTTCAAAATTAGTCCATTTATGTAAGCCACCAGCCTTAGCTATCAAATCAGCCCCTGGGCGCAAAAATAAATGATAAGTATTAGCTAAACTAATTTCAGTACCACAAGCACGTACCTGATCATAAGTCATAGCCTTCACCGTAGATTGTGTGCCTACTGGCATAAATACTGGAGTCTCTATATTACCGTGAGGAGTAGTGATTATCCCAGCACGGGCTTTATTTTGCTTTGCTATTAACTCATAAGTAACTGCCATAAGAAATTTAAAGATAACTATAAAACTCTACACTATTTTATTGCCCCTAGCTTAAGCTGGGAATATAATGGTCATAGTAGTAAATATAAACTACACTTATATTTTACTTAGTAAAAAAGAGGTGGAACTGCTTGAATGAAGATAGAGATAGAGACAAACAGATCCCCTGTATAGTCGGTAAAGGTTTAATTACTGCTAAAAAAGATATGATCAGAGTATTAAAAGGCTTTGATCACGTTAAATTTATAGATGAAATAGACGGTCAGGTCTTTACAGAAAGTGAAGCTTTCGTCGTCGAAGTCTTCGTTTCTGATTCTGAAGGAACTTTAATCTTCAATAGAAGAATTCATATAAATGTTAATTCATTTGACTACTTGAGGATAATGGAAAATCAACCAGGTCACGTAGAATTAGTAGACGGCCATAGGGTACTTAAATTATATGCGATGACTGATCCATTCGAGAACAAAGAAATTCTCATGAATGAAGTAATCGAAAATCGTAATAACTTTGATGGTTATTATGAGGAAGACGACATAATATTTGACGATGATTTCTAAGCCTCTCAATTTACAGAACCTCACCCATTTCTTCAAACAAGTATTTAAAAATCAATCAAACGTTCTCTCCGCGTTCGTTATCATTATCATTGGCATGCTTTTAGTGCCTCTGCCTAGCTTCATACTCGACTTAGCTTTTGTTTTAAATTTTTCTTTTGCTATAGGTATCATCCTAGTTACCATGCATATAAATGAACCTTTAGAGTTCAGTACTTTTCCCACCCTCCTTTTAATCATTACTCTAGCAAGATTAGCTCTCGAGATTAGTGCAACTAGATCTATCTTAATCAGTGGTCACGCTGGTAATGTTATACATTCTGTAGGTGAATTTGTTGTTGGTGGTAATTTCGTCGTTGGAATAATCATCTTTTTAATTTTATTTATAGTTAACTTTATAGTTGTTACTCAAGGTGCAGGCAGAGTATCAGAAGTCGCTGCTAGATTTGCGTTAGACAGTATGCCTGGTAAACAGCTAGCCGTAGATGCTGACCTCAACGCAGGTCTAATAGATGAAGCACAAGCCAAAGAAAGACGTAAATCGATAGCAAGAGAAGCCGATTTTTATTCCACTATGGATGGTGGCTCTAAGTTTGTGAAAGGTGATGCCATAGCATCTATCATCATCGCTTTAATAAATATAGTAGCTGGTTTTATTATTGGTATGGTACAGCTACAAATGTCTGCTGGAGAAGCTGCTTCACTATTTACTTTATTAACCATCGGTGAAGGTCTTGCTTCACAAATACCTGCTCTTGTAATCAGTGTTGCAACAGGTATCTTAGTTACTCGTTCTAATCCAGACATAGAATTTGCTACAGACATGGGTAACCAACTTTTTAAGAGAAAAGAAGTTATCGGAATCTCTGCTGGAACTATGTTTATACTCGCACTCGGTATCCGAGGAGCCTTCTTCCCATTTATGACAGTGGCTTTGGGGCTTGGCTGGTGGGCTTACAGTAAATACAAAAGTGAAATAGAGTTAAAGGAAGTTACTGAAGCGAATAGAGCTGCGACTGATGCGGAACAAGCAGAGATGAGTCACCATGAGAAACTCAAGCAGAAAGAAAAAGACAACAGTCCTGAAGCAGTCTTAAAATTACTCAAAGTCGATCAAATCGAATTAGAAATAGGCTATAAGCTAGTAGGACTTATAGATAAAAAACAGAATGGTGATCTAATGTCACGCATCGGACAAATACGCAGACAAATAATGGTAGACCTAGGCTTGCCAGTGCCTCCAGTAAGAGTTCATGACAACTTAGCAGAATTAGGTGCTGATGAATATCAGATAAAACTTAGAGGCTGTGTAATAGCGAAGGGCAGCGTATTAATAGACGCCTTCCTTGCAGTTAATACTGGGCTAGTTGATCCAATCGCAGAACCACTCAGAGGCACTGAAACCGTAGAACCAAGCTATGGCTTGCCTGCCACTTGGGTAAAAGGGGATGAAAAAGAAAGAGCTGAGTCGCTAGGTTATACAGTAGCTACGCCATCTTCAGTAATAGCGACGCATTTAACAGAGGCGATTAAAATTTTTGCTGGTGAAATAATCTCTAGGCAGAGCTTGGTAGCGATGCTAGATGAGGTTAAAGAATTTAATGAAAGTATAGTGGAAGAAGTTTCTAGCCTGTTAAGTAAAGGGGAATTATTAAATATACTTTCAGGCTTATTAAGTGAACAAGTCTCCATTAGAGACTTTTCACTAGTCTTAGAGAATATCGCCAACAATGCTAAATTAAATAAAGATAAGGACTTCCTCGTAGAAAGGGTTAGGGAAGGTCTTAGCCGCCAAATCGCTTCACAGTATTTAGTCGATAATGTTCTAAACTGTATGACCTTCCACCCTGCGACAGAAGAAGATATGCTGAAATCTTTACACCTTGATAAACTTGCATTAGAACCGACTAAAGCTAAGACTATATTAGGTCAGATTAATCAAGGCTTTGAGGATGTATCCTCTCAAGGTTTCCCTCCCGTGCTTCTATGTAATGGAAAAATCAGATTACCTTTAAGACGGATACTCGAAAGATCTCTTCCACAGCTAGCTATTCTATCTTATAACGAAGTACCTACGAATATAGATGCTCAATCAGTACTCACTATAGGTGAATAGTAGTACATAATATTCCCTTTTTAAGGGAATAAAAACTGTGTAATACTCTAAGCACTCAGAGGGACAGTACATGAGAAATCTTTTTCAAATTTTAAGTCGAACAACCCACTTAGCTTTTTTATTGTTAATAATGCTTACATTAAATAGCTGTGCAAACGAATTCGAGACAGAAGAAAGCACTTGGGAATTAGTAACCACTTCTTTAAAGGGTGTTAAAGCTTACGTTGATAAAAATAGAGTTGAGTGTGATAAGACCATGTGTAAAGCATGGACTAAGTTAGTTTTTCTTGAAAGTACCAGTCTCTCTAAGGATGAATTTAAAGACAGTGATAATCCTCAGATAAATTTAAACTCTAAGCGAATCGATTCGATGACCTATTTTTACTGCTTTGCTAAAAAATCTATGATGACTTCATATCAACTCTATGATGCAAATAATAAACTTATCAACACTCGCTGGATCAATAAACCAGAACTTACTTATGTCCAAGCAAACTCAATAGAATACGATATTTTTCAATATGTATGCAGACCCCTTCTTGAAGAAAAAGACAAAGACAAAGAATCTGTTAATGAAACATAAAAAA
>RFQS01000136.1 GCA_009924885.1 Pseudomonadota bacterium
AACCAGAACCGTGTAGGATTCAACCAGAAGCAACACAGCCACAAAATAAACTCGCAGAGCTCAATGCCGCAAAAGCTGAATTAGCTGCCGCAAAGGCTGAATTAATAAACCCCTCAGGTAACAACTCAAATAAGAATATTAAAGATCTCTCCAAAGATTTATTAAATTTAAATGTTGAGAACAAAGAGTTACAACGTAATGCTCTACTAGAAGAAAAAGAGGCATTAGCAGCTAAAGCTGAGGCATTAGAAGCTAAAGCTAATTCTCAATTGTTTCGTTGCAATCCAACTATTCGAATAGAGCAAGAAAATCAATTAAAGCAAGAAAATGAATTAAAGATTAAACTTGAAGCGGCAGAAAAAGAACTTAAAAATGCTCAGGACCTGCTAAGTAAGAACTCTAATGATAATGATGTATCTCAGTTTACATCCAAAGGTTCTGTTGGTCTACTCAAGAACATTGCTATTGAGAGTATTAGTGATAGTAAAGAATTTAGGAAAGAACAGCTAGAAACTAAGATACAAAAGCTTGAAGCAAACTTAACCAACAGACCATCGTATCCACAACAATGCTCCATACGAACAAATGATGAAGAGTTCTATTCAAATACGCAAAAGCTACTCGATGAAGCCAGAGCTGAATTAGCAACGATCTAAAATTAATTTTTTACCAAAGTAGTTGTAGGATATCAACAAATGACAAATTTTGACAAGGTTTCACTTCTGAATATATATGCAACAAAGCCCTTAGTTAAGAAAGCTTTATTGGAAGCTTATGAAATAGAGCAGAAGATGTTAAAAGGTATTGAAGTACGAGAAGCCAGCATTTTAAAAGCTAAAATAAATACGGAAAGTGGTTTTTGGGAAATGGAGCTCAATGTTGATCATGGAAAAGTATTTTATAAATGGTTTGATTCAAAGATGACACTCCTAGAAATGACTACTGTTCCAAGTAAGGAATGCTTGAAAAATAAAGATATCTATTCTGATGAAGAAATTGAACATTTTCTAAATACTGATCTAAGCAATACTTACCATGTAGACCTACAGGATATTGATTCAATAAAAGATTTAAAAGTTAGTGTTCAAGATGATTTCGTCCTTAAAAATACTCGTTTTGATGAAAAATACAACGCTGCAAATCAAATAATTTTAAATTTTAAAATATGGCGTAAATATTTCATGAATTACACAAGAAATTTTGGTTTTTTATGGGAAGATACTGATTTTAAATCAGCTTCAGATTTATGTTTCAATATGAAAAAATTATCTCTACTATAACTAAATAATTACTCCACCGTCACAGACTTAGCTAAATTCCTCGGCTGATCTACATCTTTACCTAAATTCTCAGCGATAAAGTACGCTAGGAACTGTAATGGAATAGTCGCTAGGATTGGGCTGAAGAGCTGATCTATATCTGGAATACGCATAACTAGATCGAATTCTTCGACATGGTCTTGGTTCGAATCAGTCGTTAAAAGAATGCTCGGTGATTTTCTCGTCTTCGCTTCAAGTGCATTATGGATAATCTTTTCATAAATTATCTGCTCATCAGGGTAAATGCTCGGTATCGCAATGCTAATCACTGGCACGTTTTCATCAAGAATAGCTATAGGACCATGTTTCAGTTCACCACTAGGATAGGCACTCGCATGAGCGTAGCTCAGCTCTTTTAATTTCAAAGCCCCCTCCATCGCAGTAGTATGATTAATACCACGACTTAAAAAGATAAAATCCCTGTAACCAGCAAAGTTCACCGCTGCTGCTTTATAGTGATTCGCACGATTAAGCATCTGGTCTAAAAGTACTGGTAAAGTCTTTAAATTATGTAAAATGTCAGTGAAAAACTCTCTGCTAATAGCTTTTCTTGCAGTCGCTATCTGCAAAGCTAATAAATAATGAGCCATTAACTGAGAAGTATAAGCCTTAGTCGAAGCTACTGAAATCTCTAAATCCGCTGGAGTGATGTAAGTATTAGCACCACAGAGATTATTTATCGCAGAAGCTGGTCTATTAGTGATAGCAAGGAGTCTAGCTCCAGCTGATTTCGCCTTCTGTAAAGCAAGTATAGTATCCGCTGTTTCACCAGACTGGCTTACGCCTATGACTAAATCCCTTTCACCGATTAGCTTATGCTGAAAATTAAATTCGCTAGCGACTATAACATCTACTGGTAAGCTGCACCATGAACCTAATATATATTTAAGTGCTTGAGCTGAATGGTAAGCTGAGCCACAGGCTATACAGTAAATCTTCTCGATCTCAGCGAAATTAATATTAAAATTAATCAACTTAAAATTCTCATAGGTACTGTCTTCTATCAGGCTAAGCATCTTAGACAAAACCGTTGGCTGCTCATTAATCTCTTTTAGTAAAAAGTGCTTATAGCCTTTTTTATCCATTAAAGAATCATTTTTCTTTAAAACTTCGATTACTGGCTTAATCATATTTCCCTCGAAATCCTGAATATCAATAGTATTCTTACTAATAACCGCAAATTCACGATCAGCAAGACGAATAATACTATCTGTAAACTGCAAAACCGTGTCACTGTCACTCGCAGCAAAGTTCTCTGACTGCCCAACCCCTATTACTAAAGGAGACTCATGCTTAGCTAAAAGAATTCTTTTAGCGGGCTGAGTAGTATTAGGATTCACAGACTCATTCAATAAAATAGCTAAGGCATAACTACCCTCTAGCCTAGAAGAAAGCAGACGCATAGCTAAAAAATCTTCGTATTCACCCTTAGCGATTAGATCTTTACGAATATATGAAAAGAGATTCGCTATAACCTCAGTGTCAGTGTCACTTTTAAAAGTGTAGCCCTTATAGATAAGCTCTTTTTTTAATTTAATATAATTACGAATGATGCCGTTATGTACGACCGCGATAGTCCCATCACTATCCATATGTGGGTGAGCATTTATATCACTAGGCTCACCATGAGTCGCCCAGCGAGTATGTCCTATGCCACAAATACTTTGATCTAATTTCTCTCTTTCCTCATCAGATAGCGTGCTCAGAGATTTTTCAAGGTCTAAAATTTTACCCTTATTTTTATACACCGAAAGAGTATCGTTTAGCAGAGCGATTCCAGAGGAATCATAGCCCCTATATTCTAGGCTCTTTAAACCCTGTAATAATAAACGAGTAGCCTTAGGCTCTTCACCGACATAGGAAACGATACCGCACATTTAAGTTTAATTATACTAGAGACTAATGCAGAACTTTTCAAGATGCAAGTTAACTATTATGAGTTCACTGATAAATTAAGCTGAAAACATCTCCCCAACTAGTACAGTAACAGCCTCACCTATTAATTCAGCTTTTACTTCCCTTAATTCATGGGACTGCTCGCCATCTTCAATTTCTGCGTTTTCGTCGTCCTCATCTGTAAAAACTCTTACCTCTAAACGCCCCCTTCTGCGAAGAATATCACCCTGTTCTGCTTTAATAAACAGAGGTAAACTACCCTGCACTAAATTATTCTTCACTAAATACACCGCGAGAGGTGCATTAGCAGAGCCAGTCACAGGATCTTCTATCACATCATAATAAGGCGTGAAAAACCTAGAGTGAACGTGAGAGCCATCATCATAAGTATCAGTAGTGAAAACTGAAAAACCTTTCACTAACAGCTTCTCACCAAAAGCCTTTAAACGGCTGTAATTATAATGCACCTTATTTAAAGCCTTTAAATTTTTAACAGGTAAAAAAATGTAATCCACCGTCTGATCATGCATGACAGGAAGGTCTAAATTAAAATCATCTAAATTAATCTCCAGAATAGTAGCTAATTCCGTCAGATCAATATTCTCTTCTACTAGATTAATTTCTGGTGCCTGAAGCGTAATAGATATTTTCCCATTAAATTTCCTGACCTTTACTGGTAAAAGACCGACTAAAGCTTCTATGGTAAAACTATAATCACCGTCTTTATCCATGCCAAATTTAGATTCCTCAGCTAAAGCGTGCATGGCTGCGACCGTCGCATGACCACAGAATAAAACCTCTCTTTCAGTAGTAAACCAACGAATCCTAAAATCAGCTTTATCACTAGGCAAGACAAAAGCAGTCTCAGAAAGGTTCATTTCATTTGCGATAGCTAGCATCTGATCATCACTTAAAGAAGCAGCTTCAGTAAGCACTCCAGCAGGATTACCCGTGAAAGGCTTACTGGTAAAAGCGTCTATTTGTTTTATTTTTATAGTCTTCTGCATATGATCCTGATTTTAACAGAGGGAATATGCCTTGGCTCTCTGTGTATCGAAATTAGCCTTTAATTAAATATAATCTTTAAAACCTCTTGCCAAGCGCAAACTAAAATATCAGCCTCAGCATACTTAGATTTAGTTAAGCTAGCGCAAAGGAGTACGGCATCTCCCCTTAGATCTTTAAAAGATTTAAGACCAGTTAGTTTATTAATATCAACATTATCACTAGCCTTAATTTCCACGGCATAACACCTGTCATCATAAGTTTCAATAATTAAATCTACTTCAGCACCAGACTTAGTGCGGTAATAAGTAAATTGATAATCTTTTCTAGAGTACGATGCAAGTCTCATCGCTTCTGCTATAAAAAAGTGTTCAAAAGCCTCACCAAATTCTCTAGTTTTTGCTATTAATGGTGCATCTAACTTTTTCGCTAAAGCTCTTCTCACTCCAGTATCAAAAAAATAAAACTTAGGGTGCTTACTTAGCTGTTTGCGAGAGGATTTGGCATAGCCGTATAGATTAAAGCCTATCAGAGTATCTTCTAAAACCTGATAGTATTCTTGAACGGTTTTATAATCTACATAAATATCACTAGCTATATTTGAATAATTAATAATAGAACCATTTTCGCTAGCTGCTAAATCAAGAAAGCGTACAAAAGCTCCTAATTGACGAATTTGCGCTTCAGCTTTTATTTCTTCTTCAATATAAGTTCTAACATAAGATTTTAAAGTCTCACGAGCAAAAACATCTTCTTTATCTAAGTAAACAGCTGGTAAGCTACCTAAGTCTAAAACCTTAGATAATTTAAATTCCTGAGCCAGTTCTAAATGGGTTAATGGAAATAAATTGTAAGTAAGAGCCCTGCCTGCAAGCATATTAGCTCCTTGTCTCTTTAATTTTCTTGCACTAGAGCCGCTCATAATGAAACTAAGATCTTTTCTCTCTTCTATCAGTTTATGAACGATATTTAGTAACTCTGGTACACGCTGAATTTCATCAATAATTACAGATGAAATAGATTTATCTAAGGCATTAATTTCTTCTAAAAGTAAATGAGGCTTAGCTAGTAATCTTAAATAGATTTCACTATCTAAAAGATTTAGATAAAGACTATTTTTTTTAGCGAAGAGTTGTCTTAATAAAGTACTCTTACCAACTTGCCTTGCACCAAATAAAAAAAAACTTCTAGATTTAGGCAATTTTAAAGTTCTATGGAGCATATCCCTATTTTACCACCTAAAATAGAATTTCTACCCTAAAATATCCAAGGAATAAATGGATTATGTCTCCTTTCAAGAACTCTACGGTGCAGTGCAGATGTATTAAATAATCTTATAATCAGGTCTGAGACTCAAGTATCATTCTAAAGAATTTTTCTGCCCGATCTAAGCCCTCATTTAATTCATCTTTTAAAAACTTCTGCTCATCAATGTCTTCAGAGTTTTCTCTATCTTGATGCTTATAATTTAACTCTTGATTATATTCAATAAGCTCTTGAAATAGGTTTAAGGCTTTCTCGGATTCAGTTTCAAGCTTTTCTTCTGCCAGTCCTTTTTTTAGCTGCTCTATTGAAGCTAAGTAGGGTTGTACTTGATAATTTCTGATCGCGCTGATTTTATCTTCCTCTCTAAAAACCGTTTTTAGTGCATCATTTATGCTCTTTTTAGTCTGTCTCCAGCGATTATCTAATCGATGCCATCTATCATAACTCTCTTGGACAAAGCAGTAGCAGAGATAAATAATCGTGAAATATTTTAAGTATCTAGATTTACCATAATATGGAGACAATTCATCTTTACTAAAATAATTAAAAGCTATATAGAGAAAAGTCTCTAGCTGATCTGGGGCATCATAGAAATGATTAGGTATTAATAATGGAATCGAATCATTTGCAGGATCTATGTATCTATAATTAATAAGCTTAGAAATAAAATCATATTTTTCCTTATTATAGGCGTAAGCTAAAAACTCAAAAATAGATCTGATTACCCATTAAGCCGCCCCTAATTTAATTCTATTTAAAGTAAGAGGCTTGAAGTAATTAACGGAGACATAGAGGAAGCGATCTAAAATTGCTC
>RFQS01000137.1 GCA_009924885.1 Pseudomonadota bacterium
TGGTTATATTTGCTCATTGTTTTAGGTTACTTTTTGCTATTGAAACCTATATACAATGAGCTTTTTCTTCTTAATTTAACTTCAGGCTAGATTCTAGGCAGTCACCCTTAGAACAAGTAAATCCCGAGTTAAATCGAGCGAAAAATTCACTCCTAGCTAAACTTGATGCAAATGAAGCAGCTTCCCATTCACTTGATGGATTGGAGGGAGTTCCAGTCTCTGATTCCAAAGCTTTAAATTTTGTTCGTGACACATTACCTGTAGTTGGCTATGCCGCTGCTTCTCTCGGGCATTTAATAGCTGGAGCTGGAGGAATGTCTGAAATCATTCCAAAGCCACTGACAGAGTTTTTAGATAAATATATTTTAGGCTTTTCTAAATTAGTTAATGTCGCAAATTACACCCATAAAGGCGTGGAAGCTGTGGCTGGCAAACGTGCTTGGGAGGGTTTATCTAGGCTAGCTTATTCAGCAGTAGTACCATTCATGCCACTAGAATCTGTGTTCACTGCATCTGGTATTAGTAGTGGTCCTACTATGTTCGAGCAAGCTCAAAGACATAAAATTAAATTCCCTAATGCAACAGAGAAAGACCCACAGGGTACGCCAGCTTCAGCTTTGGAAGATTTACAAGAAAACGGTAAAGCCTTTTTAACTATGTGTAAAGAGACCTTCAGTAATTTATTCGGGGCTAACAGAAAGGTTTTCATTCATCCCGACAAAGAACAAGGGCATACCATGTTTCTATGCGCCTGGGGGAATTTTCTTGGTGCCATAGGTGGAATGCTAGCTGGCTCTAATCATCACAGTCCTCTTGGAAAGGCTTCTTCAATAATACGTAACGTCGGAGGAATAGGCTGTGATTGGGCTAAATTTATTCACCCTGATATTAATAATAAGCTTTCAGCTATTTTCTATGGTGTAGTCTCTATCTGTGATGTAGCTAAGTCATTTACACCAAAGCATGTCTCACACATACTTTCACATTTCAGTATGGCTATGAATAATTTTGCTAATTATTATTATGTGAATACGACTAAAGCTACTACTGATAAGACTTTTAAAGATTATGCTGCGGTTGCGGCATAATACAGGAAATTCAAGTTATCATTAATTTTATGGATTTATTTGAGCTGGTCAAAAGTAAAAGAAGCGATATCCTGAATCTTGCTGGCAAATATGGAGCTAATAATGTTCGCATATTTGGTTCTGTTGCAAGAGGTACTAGTAATGATCAAAGTGATATAGATTTTTTAGTTGATTTTAATACCGATGCTAGCTTGCTTGATTGGAGTGGCTTTTGGCTTGATCTTGCAGATCTTCTAGAGCGAGATGTTGATGTAGCGACCGAGAAATCTTTAAAAGCAAGATATAGAGAGAAGGTGCTTGCGGAGGCTTTACCATTGTGAGAGATGACAAGGAGAGACTGCTAGATATTCTTGACTCAATATCATTGATTGAAAAGTATTTGCTATTAAATAAAGATCTTTATCATTTGAATGAAATGGAGTTGATGGGCATTGTTCGCTGTATTGAGATTATTGGTGAAGCTTCTAGATGTTTATCTGAAGATTGTAAAAATAAATATAATCAAGTTCCTTGGCGTCAAATCAGTAATATGAGAAATATTCTTGTGCATCAATATTTTGAAATTGACACTGATAGAGTTGAATCAGTGATTAAGAAAAATATTCCAGAGCTAAAAGTCTCAGTAGAAGAGATTTTAAAGCAGTTGTGATTTTTAAGTATTAGAATCTGTTTTTAAACGTCGAGCTTGGTATTCCAATTCTTGCCTTAAACTATCTCCAGCAAGTATTTCCATGGAAGGAAAGACTGCAAAAAGATCAGAAATAAACATTGCAAGATATCTAATATAGTAACTTACGGTCTCATTACAAAAAACAATTACAGGTTCCTCTATTATGTCTCGCGATCCTTTCAAAAAACGTATTAAAAAACTTAGCTTATCTACTGCAAATGGATAAGAATGAATATATTGAGAACAATTATCATAAATCACATTAAAGAAATTTTCATTAAGCTTGGCTCTCTTACAAATCTCTTTACGCCAAGTAGTTTTACTTGAGCAAAAGATTACATCTCTAATGATTTGCTCCTCGTTCTTCAACTCACCTTGATCAATCAACTGTTTACGAAAATGATTGGTTTTAATCTCTGTTTCAATTTGCTCATCTCTAGCCTCTAAGTGATGAATAGACTCATCTGCTGGAATACATTGCCCTTTCTTTAGTAATGCTTCTTTTTCAGTACGAATTTTTTCAACTTGAAAAAGCATCTTCTTAAGAGCATGCCTATACCAATGCAGTAATCTAAACTCAATCTCTCCCTCCTTTAATTGTTGACTTAAAATTTGAGCATTAAGATTTGAAAACTCAGATAAAAGTTTTAAATTCTCTTCAAGCTCAAGTATCTTGGTAATCAGAAAAAATTATCACATATAAGCGACATTGCTCTTATATTGCTTTTTTCTCTGATTGGATTAGAATGTATAAATAAAGTCTATAAAATCAGCTTAGAGATTGATTTTGGGAAGTATCATGATAGTCATTAGTCAAGAAATAGAAGAAGCCATAAAATCATCAGTGATTATTATCATGACAATCGCAGTCTACTACTCAATTCTGTATATAGTCAGAGATGGAAGAGCAGAAAATTTAGAACGCGAAAAACATAGCGATTTAAAAAAATAGTACCAAAGGTTTATTAAAAGAACAACGGAGACGAAGATCTGTAAAAGCGCCAGCTTTTACAATGAAAAAGTAAACCCTCAAGCTCAAGTCCCTTCGTCGACGCTAATAGGGACTGCTCGCAAATCTTCAATTTCTGCGTTTTCGTCGTCCTCATGATCCTCATGTACCTTCAGTACACTGCGGTCATTCGTCCTCCTCAGCCTTGAACTTGTGCGTTTGTGAACAGTCCCTAATTTAATTTAAAAAATGGCGGAGACGAAGGGACTTGAACCCTCGACCCCCTGCGTGACAGACAGGTGCTCTAACCAACTGAGCTACGCCTCCGCGAGTCGACTTTTTAAAGAGAGATCACCTCTTACGCATCCAATGCGTTTAAAAATCCTAGCATAAAAAATCTAAATTCGTGCCAAGATTAAACTAGCTTGCGAATCAATTTCACAAATAATTTAAGATTCCTTTCTTTGCTTCTATTACTACAGGGCTTATCTTTCGCTAATATAAATGCTCAGCCCATTGGTGTCTTACATTCTGCCTCAAAACTGACTGAGAGCGGAGCTTATCTGCAAGGATCTTCTGTATTAAAAGGCTATATCTCAGTTGAAGAAGAATTTAAGCTTGAAGATGAACCTCTACATCTAATTAGTGTTGAGAGCTTTGATCCGCGTTTAATTTTAAATGGTGATAGTTTAATTTTTAAAGCTACCCCAGAAGTCGGAGAAATTTTCAAAATACCAGCGAACACCTACTTAAAAGCTTCAGTAGAAGGTGACTCTCTTGATAATAAAAATTTTCTTTTTAGAATTACAGAACTCATTTCTGAAAATGGTTCTAGCACGGCAGCTTCAGGACTTTTTAAAATAGACACTAAAGAGCAAGATAAAAGTTTAGAAGATAAAATCAGTGAAGATACTGTTCTCAGAACCAGCTCCAATGTGGTTCTCGGCAGCTTAAGCGGCACTTTGAAAACTTTAAAATATGGTGGCTTACCACTAATTATGCTCACTAATGGTTTTTCAGTAGTAGCTGGAGCTGGGCTCGGAGCTGTTTCTGGGATAGTGAATTCTTTTGTGGCTGCTCCACAGCCATTTTATTCAGAGCCTAGTGATTCACAGCTTAAGGTGAAATTTATTGAACCGATAAAAACTGATCTCTATTCTTTTAGAAAATCTACTGCTCTGCTTGCTGAGCCTCTGCTTGCTAGTGATATTAATCTTGAAGTTAAGGTGACTCAGTCAAAGAAATTCTATTCTTATAATTTTGGGGATTCGATATTCTTAGAATTAAAAATAGAAAATGCCTCCGAGAGAGACTTCGACTTACAGGATTTCATTTTAGTGAATAGAACGAGCTCTCAAGAATTTTTACCGAATCCATTTTTATTTAATTTTAACTCTGAAGAGCTTTCTGAGATTAATACTGATACAACTCGTACCCTAAAACTCTGCTATTCACTCGGCAAATTTTCTAATTTAGATAATTATAATTTAAGAATTTTAGATCCTGTAACTGCAAAGCATTTATACTATGTGCCGATACAGATTTAAAGAGACTGAAACATATCAAATTTTTTTTAATAATTTAGTTTTAAGGTTTTAGAAACCTGCTTATAAAGTGTTAGAATAACTCTAGTTTATGTACACACCTACTGATTTCAAAAATGGCTTAACCCTAGAATGGAAGGGAAATTTATACCAAGTCGTCGAATTTCTCCATGTCAAGCCAGGTAAGGGAGCGGCTTTCGTTAGAACTAAATTCAGAAATTTAACAACTAAGAAAATTTTAGAAGAATCTTTCAGAATGAATGAGCAGTTTAAACCAGCTCACGTAGAAAGAAAAGAAATGCAGTACCTTTACCAAAGTGGTGATAACTATGCTTTTATGGATATGAAGTCCTATGAACAAGTTGAGCTATCTAAAAATGATTTAGGTGATAACGTCACAGATTTCTTGAAAGAAGAAATGGTCTGCTCGATTATGTCTTGTGATGGAAAAGTCTTAAGTGCAGAATTGCCTAATTCTATTGAGCTAGTAGTCCAAGATACAGCACCTAATGAAAAAGGAAACACTTCATCTGGTGGCTCTAAACCAGCGGTTCTTGAAACTGGGGCTACTATTGATATACCTTTCTTTGTTAATATTGGGGATAAAATTCGCTTAAATCCTCAGACTAGAGAATATCAAGATAGGGTCAAAGCATAATGAAAACTATTGAGAAGGTAGAAAAAAATATGAGTAATATAGAAGTTCCTTTAACAGCTATAAATCAGCTAGCTGAGATTCTTAAAAATCAAGAATTAAGTGAGATAGAGCTTGAGTTTGAAGGACAGTACCGTATTAAAGTAAAAAAAGAAGTTACTGGGGCTGTATTTAGTAGTATATCGGCACCAGCAGTGCACTCCACCGCAAGTACTGTTTCTGAAACCGCTTCGGCAAAAGCTGCTGCACCAAACAAAAACCTTTTTGAAGTAAAATCACCAATGGTTGGTACCTACTATGCTTCTCCATCTCCCGATGCTGATGCATTTATAAAAGTCGGAGATAGAGTTAAGAAGGGTGATACCCTCTGTATTATCGAAGCTATGAAGCTGATGAATGAGCTTCCATCTGAAGTTTCAGGGATAGTAAAAGAGATTTCAGTAGATAATTCTCAGGCTATATCTTTTGGTGAAGTAATTATTAAAATCGAAAAAGATGCCTAAGCGGGTTTTCTCTTTAACTTCTTTCTTAAATCAGTTAAATTTACCATCTAATAAACTCTTAGAGCAGGCCTTGACTCATAAATCCTGTTCTAAAGACGATCCTAATCTTCTAAATAATGAAAGATTAGAATTTCTCGGTGATGCCGTCTTAAAGCTAGTCTTCAGTGAATACCTGTCTGATAATTTCCCAGACGAAGATGAAGGAAATTTATCTAAATATAGAGCGAGGTTAATTTCTGATGATTTACTCGCAGAGCTTGCTATGGAAATGGGGTTAAGAAAACTTTTACGCATCAGTAGAATGTTAAAAGGACAAAAGATACTACCTGATTCTATTTATGGAAATGCCTTAGAAGCCTTAATCGCTGTTATTTATAAAGAAGCTGGTTATGACAAGGCTCGTGAATTTATTTTAAGTGCATGGAAAAATCATATTGAAAGGGCTATCACTGAATCCATCGCTCATAACTATAAAGCCTTATTAATAGAGAAAATCCAAGCTAAATACTCTAAAGCACCTGTCTTTGAAACAGTTAACACTAGCGGAGATGCTCACGAAAGGAGTTTTGAAATAGCTGTATTCTTTGATGGAGAAGAACTCAGTAGAGGCTCTGGTAAATCTAAAAAAGAAGCTGGACAAAAGGCGGCCAAAGCTGCTTTAGACAGGTTATCATTTTAAGTCATGCCCGACTATGCTAACACCGACAGAGTAAAAATTCTCGCTGAGGCTCTACCCTATATTCAAAAATTTCACTCTAAGATATTTGTGATTAAATATGGCGGCTCA
>RFQS01000138.1 GCA_009924885.1 Pseudomonadota bacterium
GGAATTAATGGGAAAAAGCTCTGCTTAGGAAATTGAAAAATGGAGACATTATCACAACTAGATAAAAACTTATTTGAGAACTTGTTCATTCTTGAATTAGCCAACAATCACCTAGGAAGCTTAGAGAGAGGTCTTAAAATCATTAGAGATCATGCTGCAGTTGCTAACGCAAACAAGGTCAAAGCTGCAATTAAGCTGCAATTCCGTGATATTGAACACTTTATCCACCCTGACTTCAAGGGTAATTCGTCAATTAGATATATAAAAAAAACAGAAACTACCAAATTAACAAAAATGGAATTTGTGCGCCTGATTGAAGAAATCCGTAATCTGGGCTGCATTCCAATGGCAACTCCTTTTGACGAAGCTAGTGTAGATTTATGTATGGAATTTGATTTACCCATTATTAAAATAGCAAGTTCAGATATTAACGACTGGGTTTTAATTGAAAAAATAGCAACAACTAGGCGTCCTGTTATTGCTAGCACTGGTGGTGCTTCGGAGCAAGATATTGACACTTTAGTCAATTATTTTGAAAAGTTTAAAATACCTCTTGCCATTAATCACTGTGTGTCTTTGTATCCTTGTGAAGATAACTTGCTTGTACTTGACCAGATTGACTATCTAAAAAATAAATACCCAAACCATATTATTGGTTTCAGTACCCATGAATATCATGATTGGTTCTCAAGCATGCTGATCAGTTATAGTAAAGGAGTAAGAACATGGGAAAGACATATTGATATTGATTACCAAAATGTACCAGTCTCTCCATATTGTTCTTTACCTGAACAGTGTGACACTTGGTTCAAGGCTTTTATTAAGGCTAGAGAGATGTGCGGAGGTGTTTCTACTGCTCGTCGTCCAATTGATAAAAAAGAAGAAGAGTATTTAGATGCTTTAGTGCGTGGTGCTTTCGCAAAAGGTGAAACACCTGCTGGATTAACTATTACCCGAGATAATTTTTTTGATTACTTCTATCTATCAATCCCCCTACATAAAGGACAGTTAAGCTGTAGAGAGGTTATGAATCAAGAGTTAATAGTTAAGCCTCTTAAAGCGAACGAACCACTGACATTGGAGCATATAAGTGGTAATAGCATAGTAAACCCTGACATGAAACTCTTGATTCTCAATCGAGGACTATGACTGATCAAATACGATTAGCAGATTATGTAGCACAACGCTGTGCTGAATATGGTGTTAGGCATATTTTCCTAGTCACTGGTGGGGGAGCAATGCATCTAAACGATGCCTTTGCTAGGAACAAAAATCTAACGCCGATCTGTTTTCATCATGAACAAGCAGCAGCCATGGCTGCAGAAAGCTACTTCAGAGCTAGTAACTCTATTGCAGTAGTAAATGTCACTACTGGACCAGGAGCGATTAATGCACTTAATGGTGTTCATGGCGCTTACGTGGATTCACTCGGAATGGTAGTTATTTCGGGACAAGTCAAACGGACAACACTTTCATGGAACTATGATAGCCTCAAAGCAAGACAGTTAGGAGATCAAGAAGTCAACATTACTTCAATTGCACGTCCTATTGTAAAGTATGCAGAAACAATTCAAGATCCCCTAGCGATCGGTAAAATTATGGATTTTGCTTTCTTTTTAGCAACATTTGGCAGACCTGGTCCTGTATGGATTGATATTCCAAATGATGTACAGAGCATGAAAATAGACACTTCTCTGCTGGAGAGATGGGATGGTGATATTTCTTTATTAATCAACAATCCTAATATTAATGAAAATACAAAACAAGAATTACAAAAATTAAAGTCAGATTCCTTTGATCAAGAAATAGTAGAAATATTAAACAAAATAAAACAAGCGAAACGACCTGTTATCTTTGCTGGCAATGGCATAAGGTTATCTGGACAACATGATACGTTTCTTAAATTAATTTCTAAACTTGGTATACCTGTAGTAACTGGTTGGAACGCCCACGACATATTAGCTTTCAACAATCCTTGTTATGCTGGTAAACCCAGTACCGTAGGTGACCGAGCTGGAAATTTCACTGTTCAAAATTCAGATCTTCTATTAATTCTGGGGTCTCGCCTTAATATTAGACAGATTAGTTACAATTGGGAAAATTTTGCAAGCAAAGCATACAAGATCATGATCGATGTAGACCTTGCAGAACTTAACAAACCAACTTTAACAATTGATACGAAGATACAAGCTGATTTAAAAGAATTCATGCCTTGTTTTTTGGCAAATGTAGCTGATTGGGAAATTCAAGAAGAACATTCAAACTACCTCCAATGGTGCAAAGAAAGAGTTCAAAAATATCCAACGGTTATCCCTGAATACCAAAATAGTCCACAAGGACTAATTAATCCTTATTTTTTCATATCAGAATTATTAAATAGTCTTCAACCAGAAGATGTTGTGGTTACGGGGAATGCATCCGCTGCAATTATTAGTTTTCAAACCGTTAAAATCAAAGATGGTCAAAGACTTTATTCAAATTCTGGCAGTGCTAGTATGGGCTATGACTTGCCAGCCGCTATTGGGGCTTCAATAGCTTTAAATAGGCAGAAGATAGTTTGCCTCACCGGTGATGGCAGTATCATGATGAATATTCAAGAATTGCAGACCATTGTGGGCTATAAGTTGCCCGTAAAGATTTTCGTGTTGAATAATTTTGGTTATCTAAGCATTAAACAAACCCAACGTAATTATTTCCCCGATAATGTCTTTGGAACATGCCCCAACGACGGTGTCAGTATGCCAGATTTTATCGCACTCGGAACTGCCTTCAAATTGACATGCTATAAAGTGACTTCAATTGAAGACTGGAAAACAGAGGAAGCACAACAACTCCTAAATTCTGATCAACCTGTACTTTTTGAAGTAATGTGTGATCCATCTCAAGAGTTTGCACCTAAACTCATGTCTAAAAGATTAGCAGACGGTTCTATGCTAGCACCCTCTTTAGAAAATATGAGTCCATTTTTACCAGAAGAAGAAATGGCTCAAAACATCATAAGTTAATACTTTATGGTCTAAAATAAAGGATAAAGTCATATGCAACTAACTAGAAAATGCCCTCTCTGTTCAAGCCCTACTGGTTCAATATTACATACACAGCCGTTTATAATAGAAGACGACAACCCCCTAGATCCACACATTAGTGTCGTTGCCTGTGATCACTGCCATTTTATTTTCTCAGATTCGCGATCAATTCAGAAAGATTACAATGACTACTATGCAAGAATATCAAGTTATGATAACGAAGATGTAGGTTTTGGTAACGCCTTGCACACTTGGGATAAAGATAGATTGCAAGAAATAGTGAATTATTTCTTTACAGATAAAGATCTTAATCTGAATATTTTAGACATCGGTTCATCTGCTGGTGGTCTATTACAGCTCCTTGAAGAAAAAGGATTTAAAAATTTATTTGGACTGGATCCATCAAATCGCTGCATAGACAAAATCACATCTAAAGCCTCGTCTATCAAAGCTTTTCAAGGTAATCTCTCTGATGACTTAGGGTTAATTTTTGGAGAAAAAAAATTCGACCTAATAATTCTTTCGCATGTACTAGAACATGTTTTTGATGTAAATTCAGCTTTGAAGAACCTAATGAAAATCTTAAATGAAAATGGTTTAATTTACGTCGAAGTTCCAGACTCATCACGATATAAAGATTTCATGCACGCACCATTTCATTATCTCAGCCTTGTACATATTAATCATTTTACAGACTTATCTCTAAAAACCCTATTAGGACTACATGGTTTAAAAGTTTTGCAATGTAATAAAAAAACTTTTTATATCTCTGAGACCGAACAATATCCAGCTATTTATGGTGTTTTTGGGCTAGATCAAGAATTCCAAGATTTCTCAGCATATATAGAATTAAGCTCACAGTCTGAAAATCATGAGGTACTCAATCAATTAATCAATAATAATGTCCCCGTTGCTATCTGGGGTGCAGGTATGCAAACAATGCGCCTCTTGGGTGATGATAAATTTAAAGAGCTAAATATCCGATATCTTGTGGATTCAGATAAAACTAAACAAGGAAGGAAAATGGGACATTTATTTGTCCAATCCCCAGAGAATCTAAAAGATTTTCAAGGGACTATCCTGATATCTTCCCCATCCTACCATCAACAAATCACACAGCAAATAAGGAATGCTAAATACACAAATGATGTAATACTACTCAATGTATAAATCTGCTTTATTATTCACCATCAAACAATTCAACTATTGGGATGATATTGTTAATTTATTTTAAAATGGAATATTAAAATATGGATGAATCGCAGCTTTTTAAACTTAAAGACTTAAAAGATTTTTTCACAACATTAACGAAACTCTCTAATAAAACAGTTTTAATAACTGGTGGAACAGGATACGTAGGTAAGTGCCTATTGGACTGCCTATTAAACGCTAATCGAATCCTAAATTTAAATCTTAAATTAATTTTACTAACTCGAGATTCACTAAATTTTCAAAATGAATTTCATTTAGCAAAAAATGCTTCAGAGATTGACTTCCATTATGTTGATTTTTCAGAAAATAATAATCTTAAGAAAATCTCAAGCATAGATTACGCAATCCATGCTGCAACCTCCTCAATAAAAGAAAAAGATATTAATATATTCGAAAGCAATCCCTCGCTTTATTTTGGCAGCATAGTTAATGGTACTAAACAAATATTAGAAATTTTAAAACTCAAACCAGATATAAAGTGCTTATATATTAGCTCTGGAGCAGTTTATCGTGGGATAAATCAGAAAACCATTTTCTCAGAGGATGACTGGAGTGCTGATTTATTTATTCCGATGGATACCGATGTTTACACATTAGGTAAAAGATTATCAGAGAAATATTTTTTTGATAATTTAAAAAATGCAGAATTCGAAAACTTCTGCATTGCACGATGTTTTACTTTTATCGGACCATATTTACCACTTGGTATTCGCTTAGCAGGTTCTACTTTTTTTACTAATATCTCCAGAAAAGAGCCATTAATAATTAACGGTGATGGCTCAGACATTCGTAGCTTTATGCACAGTTACGACCTAGCTATCTGGCTAATTAAAGTCTTAATAGAAGGCAGACCTGGAGAGGCTTACAATGTAGGTTCAGATGAGGCTATTAGTATTAAAGATTTTGCAGAAAAGATTTCTTCTATAGTTAACGAGAAATTCCAGAACTTACCTAAAGGAGTAGAATATAGCAGTCGATACCCAGTAATAATCAAGAATGAGGTTACTAGTCTCACGGCAAATAAAGTTTACCTCCCAGATACATCCAAAGCTAAAAAAGAATTGTCTTTAGATTTGAAATTCAATCTCGATGAAGCTATATCAAACACTCTTCGTTATTACGGATTACAGCCAAATGGTCTAGATTGATTATCCTTTTAATCGATTCACTTTCAGCCTAATCGTGGCAAACAATGGACAGTAGGGCAAAGAAATGAATAAAACAGAACTAGACACGCAAGATACTGTAAGTCAATGTTTAACCCTAGCGGAAAATCTCATAGATGATAATGAATTAAATCTTGCCTTAGTCATTCTCAGGAACTTAGAAGAGATTTCACTTCATTCGATTGAATCTAATCACCATAATAGTTTAGTATTAACTATTTTGGGAAAATATAAAAGAATTAATGAATTAGAAAAAACAGCCCCCCTCTCAAAAGAGCTTGCCTTTTTATATCTAGGATTTGAAAAATATTATGAAGCAATTCGCATCTTTGAAAACTTACTTAAAACTTCTGACGATGATCTCTTGCTAGTCTATGGTCAGCTCAAATGCCTCATAAAACTAGAATTAGACATATCCTGTCTCAAAAATTATTTCAATGATTTCCTTGTAAAAACAGGCTTACCACCAAATCAATTAGAATGGGCTTGCAAAGCAATAGGAACTTTCCACCTAAAATCAACCAAGGATGACAGCCTTGGCATTAAGTTCTATGAAAAGGCTTTCGAACTAAACCCCAGTTGTCCTGAATTAAATCTATTCTTTCTAAGAGTACATTGTAAGAGCATTAATCCAGATATTGAAAAATATATAGCACCTGCAATCAAAAATACCCACCTTGGCTCACTGCCATATTTTCTTGCAATTTGTGCAGCAAGAAATTTAGGTAATAAAAAACTGTATCAA
>RFQS01000139.1 GCA_009924885.1 Pseudomonadota bacterium
TTCGGTATTCCATGTGAAATTTTCATCTTGATAGATTTTTCCAAGTAAGTTCTCTCTGAAAGCAGCATTATATTTAAAACTCTTATTCTCATTTAAACTCAGAATGACTTTGTTTAAATCATGAGCATTTGTACATTCATTAATTAGACTAGCCTCTAATTCCTTGACTAGCTCTTGATTATTTAAGCCAAACTCATGTGCTTGAATGACTAAACCTAATTTAGTTTTGATTGCATCGGGGATGAAACCTGTTATTAGTTCTTCTTTAAAATTTCTCTGCTGATCTTCACTAATATTCCAAGTAAAATCAGCTTGCTTAATTCTTTCGTATAAAGTTTTAATAAATTTAGGACTATAGCTAAAATCGGCTTCCTGATTTAAGCTGATTAACATTAAATCTAAATGGTCTGAATTCTTACAGTCTTGAATTAGCTTGGTCTCTAAATTTTCTATTTTTATATTCTGCTTTTCGTCATTTGAAGACAGTCTATGTAGTTTTGCTATAAAACCAGCCTGTCTAACGATATTAGATCTATCATAAAGATCTTCTATCTTTTGAGTAAATTCAGGGTCTATCCCCTCCATCAGATATAAAGCTGGTAAATATTTATGAGATACTAAGGTGTCTGCCTGAATAAAGGCTTCACCTAAAACTTGAAGTGCTTCATTGTTTTTGTCTGTATCCCATAAACCTTCTGCTTGATTGATTTTCAGCCCTCCATCATCTATTCTCTCCAGTGAGCTTTTCATGAGTTCAGCATGCTCTCTTTGTGTTTCTAAAAGTTTTACCGCTGGAGAAGCTTGATCGAAGCAGTTTATCACTTTATCTAGAAAACTAAAGTCCCAGTTACCAGAAATTATTCGTCCAATATTAGTAGATTGAATATCTTTTAGGCTGATTTTTAATTCTGGCTTAAAATCAGTAATATAAGCTTCCATATCTTTTTTAAAATTAGGAAAATTATCACTCATATCTAGAGATTGGATCGATTGATTTAGTGCAAAAATTTGATTTAAAGTACCATGCTTTAAAACCTCTGTGTAATCTTTTTCTAAAACTTGTAAGATAAAACCTCTAATAGCCTCTGAATCTAAACTACATTTATTTAAACTAGGGATTAGTGCTTCTAACGAAGATTTTACTTTACTGTCTTTGTTCCAGTGATCGTGCCAAGCAGCAGTAGAAGCTATGTCTGCACCGCTGATCTTCTGTGGGTCTAAGGCTTCGAAAAATATTTTTGCATACTCGATTCCTTTAGTTTGATGAACCTCGGACTCTACACAATCTATGGAGATTATATTCTTGAATAATGCTTCAGCAAAGCTAGTGCCGTTACAGTAATGTTGATGATTATTAATAAGCTGCTCACTTTTAGCAAAACTTAGAATTTTTTCAGTATTTTCTTGCGTTAAATTAGCTTCTAGTAAAGACCAAGCGATATGATAAGGTGCTAATTCATTGTTTTCCAGATGTTTTAATTCTAATTTTTTAATAAATTCATTGATTAACTTATCATTGCCTAATTGTAAGGCAGCATATAGATAGGAACTAGCGGCACGGCTATTTAAAAACTTTTCGCTACTAAGAAGAGAATTAACAGCTATTTGGATATCTGGATTTAGGTATTCCTCTTGGCTTTTTAACGCGACTAATGAAACTCCTGGAATCCTGTCTGGGTCTGAAAATTTGAATTGATTATTCTCTTTTTTTAAATCAATAAATTCTGAAAGAAAATTTTCAGAATTTAGTACTTTTATAAAATCCACCGGAAGCCCATCTAGTTTAAGATTATTTTCTCTAACCCTAGTTACCATATGATCCCAGAATCTTCTTTCTTCTTGAAGATATTTTTTGCTAAAATGATATAGCATCCAGTCTCCATCTAGAGCTTTCTCTAAGAAAGTTTGACCTAATGTTTTGGAAAGCTTTTCCTGATTCTTTTCTGAAATAGCATTATGATTTAGAAGTAATGCTAGAACATTTTTCGTCTGATCAAAAGATTGGTGAACATTGTATCCTGAAAACTCTCGGCTCTCAGATATAAAATAGTGTCCAGTGGCATTGTAAAAGAACCATTTGTTATTGTTGTGTCTTTCTAGTAATAATTCATTAACTACTTTTGCTCCAGATTTATCATCAAGAAAGGCTTTTATGTACTCAGCTCTCCCTTGAAGCCAAGTTTCGTTAATAGACATTCTCAATTTTTTATCTAGATATTTTTCTATATCAGAGAGTTTGATACTGGCTTCTATTAATTTTTCTTTTAATTCAGGCTGATGGCGCTGTTCCCAAATAGCTGCCATAAATAGATCAGTTTTAAGGCTAGAGGAGTTATCTATTCGGTTCGCGATATTACTGTATAATCTACCAGTGTATTTACGTAAGCAGCCTTCATAATCACCATTAAAATTATTACCAGCTAATAATTTTGCATCTTTAATGCTGTGTTTAATTTCTGCTGTAAAGGAATCTAAATTATCTAAAATTTCGCTTAGGTTTGTGCGAATGATGGTTTGACCGATTTGGGTTTGGAGTACGCTTCCAGCACTTTCTAATGGTGCAGGCTGTTGAATAGGCGTGCTGGCAGTAGTAGTGGTTTTATTTGACTTTAGTGAATCTGGATGTCGCGTGAGATTAATCGTTCTAACACTCATAAATATATTCCTTAAATACTGTACATAGAACGTATTAAAGTGATTTTTCTATATGTAAATCTTTGAATTTTCAGTTGATTATTTTAAATAGAATTCTCTTATAAATTTTCTTTAGGTTCTGGCTTTTTAACTGTATATAAATTTTAACTTAAAAGGGAGTAACATATGAGCGGTAGAGATATAACAGCGGTAATTGGTCAGGGTACATATTATGAGCAAGTGGGAACTCAGAAAAGTTTTAAAGATGCTTCAGGTAAACAGGTTGAAGCTTATCTGGTAAAAATAACTAAGGCTGATGATAAAAATCGTAAAGGCAAATTTGCATTAATTACAAGCACGAAGAAACCCGGCGAGCAACCTTCTGGTGATCAATATGTTACTGACATAACTTATGGTGAACAGTGTGATCTTTTAGAGAAATTGAAGACTCCAGGGAAGGTAACTTTAAGTACTAGAACTTTTGATGGGACGGTTCCTGTCGATAACCCTGATAAAGTAGGTACGAAAGAACCTACTGAAACTATTGCTGATAAAGAGTGGGATCTCAAGGCTAATGAGACTGAGTGGAAGGGGTTAGGTGCTAGTCTGCCTCCTGATGTTACCAATGCTTGTCCTGCTAAAGCTCCAGGAACTGCAAGCAGTGCTCCAGCGGTAAGTAATACCGATTTAGGTGAACGAGATATTTATGATGCTAGTGGCAAGGTAAAGCAAGGAGCGAATCTAGCTATTAAGTTTGATAAGGGTATTAAGGCAGTTGATCCAAATGGAAATATTATTGTGAAAGCTGATGGAGGAAGGGGTGCTGATGATATAACTTTGACGCAAGATATGTATAAAATTGACAAGGATTCCTTAATTATTAACGAGAAAGGTATTGAGAATCTTAAATTAGCTCCTGGTGGTAAGATTACGGTGAAAGCTGGTCAAATAGGAAGTTCTGTAGATGGTACGCCGACTAGTAGTGATATAACCGTAAGCCACACTGAGAAGGCTGAAGCTGCTTCACCTTCACCTTCACCTTCACCTTTACCTTCACCTTCAGCGCCAGCGCCAGACGCAAATCTTACGGCAAATATTGTAACGCAACCTAGGTCTGGATTCCCGAAAGCAGGTCCAATTGAACTCACATTTGAAAACGTTATAAGATTAGCATCGGGTAAAAAATTAGATGATTCAACTGTTAGTGTATATGCGGTAGACCCTAATACTGGTCTAGTGATTCCAGATACTAAGGAAGCGAGCTTACAGTATGGCATCCAAAATAATAAATTGACAATAACTAGGAGTAGTGGTGAGTTCATCGCTGAAACTATATATAGAGTCGCTATTAGTCCAGATGTTCTTTTAAATGACGATGGCAATGCTGCTAATCCTACTCCCGTAACTTATGACTTCATTGCCAAAACTCCCACGAAGTAATAATTAACGACACTCAAGAATTCCAACGGACAGATTTCTTACTAGAGCTTCGTGATCATCAGCCCTAGCCATCTCACTAAGCTCCAGAATCTGCTCCATAAGAGCATTCTCCTCCACCTCTTCAATGCGAGCTTTGAAAATCTTATCAGTAAGCTGTGAAGCGACGAATTCTTCAGAAGTTAAAAGCTCCTCGTAGAGCTTCTCTCCAGCTCTCATGCCAGTGAATTCTATATCTACATCAGCTAGTGATAAACCCGATAATTGAATAAACTGCTTAGCTAGTTCATAAATGTTAATCGGCTCACCCATGTCAAGAATCATAATCTCTCCAGATTGAGCTTTAGAAGCGGCTTTTATAACTAGCTGTGAAGCTTCAGGAATAGTCATAAAATATCTGATCGCTTCTTTATCCGTTACTGTGATCGATTTTCCTTCTTCTATCTGCTTTTCCCAGACTTTAATCACCGAACCTCTGCTGCCTAGCACATTTCCGAAGCGTACGGCTGTATATTTAGTATTCGTAAATTTACGAGCATGAATTAATAAAAGCTTTTCAGCGAGCCTTTTAGTTTTACCCATAACGCTAGTCGGGTTTACTGCTTTATCAGTACTGATTAATACGAAATTCTCGACACCGTGTATCGCTGCTAGTTCCATTAAGTTCTTGCTGCCAAGAACATTATTCTCGAAAGCCTCACAGGGATTTTCTTCCATCATAACGACATGTTTATGTGCGGCTGCATGGAAAATAATCTCGGGTTTAAATTCCTTAATGATATGTTCTATACGTGAATAATTACGAATATCAGCTATGCGAGCGATTATTTCTGTATTTATTTTATGATTCTTGAGTTCGTCCGCCTGAGTACTTTCTTGGGCTTTCAGGTGCTTAAGTCTTTCTAACTCTTGCCTAGATTCGAATATGGAGTTTTCCCCTTTCCCCAGTAGGCATAAGCTTTTTATCTGCCCTTTACTTAAAAGCTGTTTGCAGAGTTCTCTTCCTATAGAGCCGCCAGCTCCAGTAACTAAAACTCTTTTATCTTTTAAAAACTCTACTACTTCTGGAATATTTAAATTAATTTCCTCTCTGCCGAGAAGATCTTCCATGCTGAGTTTTCTGATTTCTCGAATGTCTACATTGCCGCCAGCCAGCTGATCTACTGAAGGTACTATCCTTACATCCACGCCAGTACTATTGCACAGCAAGCTGATGCGCTTGCGCTCTTTTAATGATGAACTTGGTATGGCGATAATAATCTGTTCTATAGCTAGTTCATCTACCCAGTATTGGACATCGACTATCGCACCTTTTACTTGTATTGAACCCAGTAAGCTCATCCCAAACTTTTTACTATCATCGTCTAGCACGCCTTTTAAATCTAAACCTAATTCGGGGTGATTTTTTATTGCTTGTAGAACCTCCATGCCACCTTCACCAGCACCTATAATTAGGGTGTTTTTAGTTTTACTAGAAAGTACTTTCAGTCTAGATTTAATATTACTCTGCTCTTTAAGATAGAAACGCAGTAGGCGAACGCCACATATCAGGGTAACGCTTAAAAAAAAGTCTATAATCATCACGCCATAAGAGACGGCGAATAAATCATGAGCTTTAGGGCTGAGACCTAGAACTATTCTAGGCAACACTATGAGCGAATTTGCGATAAGCAGTGAGCGTCCGACTTGTATTAAATCTTCAGTTTTAGTATAACGCCAGAATTTTTTATAAATCCCCGTGAAGTAAAAAACGAGGAGCTTAATCAGAATAATAAAGCCGATGATTCTTATTAATTGATCGCTAATAATAAATTCACTGGTGTTGCCGCCTTGAGTATTTAAAACTCTTAAGTTACTTGCAGCTATATAGGATACAGCGATAATGCTTGTATCGATTATGACTCGGCTGAGGCTTTTTAGTGATTTCTGAAACATTCACTAACATTATATCTCTTTAGAGTCTTTGGTTTAACGCTTCAAATTAGGTGATTCCAATTTTAGTGTCTTGTATAGAAGTATAATAAGTACTAGCTATGCATTCAGAGCGTAAAAAATTACCTATAGGTATTCAGTCTTT
>RFQS01000140.1 GCA_009924885.1 Pseudomonadota bacterium
AGCATAGGCTTAGAAACTATACAGATAGATCAAGCTCCTCTTAACAGCGATAGTCAAAATAAAGACAATAATCTACTCTTTCACAAAGAAGTAAAACTCAGTCACAGCCGCAATCCAGAAACTATAAATACGGCTATGAAAGTAGCAGAGCTGGTAAGAACCTTACCAGACTTAGTTAGAGATACGAACCCTAACTCTAGCCGTGAATTAAAAATAAAACTCAATCCAGAAGAGCTCGGAACAGTAGATGTAAGCATCAGCAAAAATGTTGATCAGCAGATCTCAATTCAATTAAGTGTAACAAATGAAGCAGCAGAAGAGACTTTAAAGCATAAAATATCGGAACTTACAGCAGCACTAGGTGATAAAGGTGTCTCTATCAGTGATATCAATATTAGTAAATCCAGTTCAGGTAATTTAAACGATAAAAACCCAGAAGGGAAAAATTCTTTTAATGAAGGGAGAGAGGAGCAGAAAAAAAGACAAGAAAGTAATCAGCGTCAGCAAGATGACAGGACTAAAGATCAATACAGCTTTCAAACAGAGTTGTTTAGCATTTTAAGGTAAAAGCCACTATCCATAAGGTAATTAAAAAACAAAAAGAATTTAAAAGGAAAAATTTATGCCAGTAAGTCCCGCAGGAACCAAACCACCCACAACCACCACCACAACACCAACACCAATAAGTGGAACTAAAAAAGCAGGAACCAAGGATACACCAATAGGTGGAATAGTGGATCAAGCAGCTATAGATAAAGCAGTTGCTACCACTAAAATCAATGGTGGGGCAACCAGTGATTTTGATCCGGACATGTTTATTAAGCTACTATCAGCTCAATTACAGAATCAGAGTCCTTTTGACACTGTAGAAACTGATCAAATCGTACAACAGCAAGCTGTTATAGCTCAAGTTGAACAAGCTGCACAGCAAACTAAGTCAATCAAAGAATTAAACACCACTCTCACAACTGAATTACAAGGATTAAAATTAAGTATTAGAGAAATTAGAGATTTTATTATTACTGGTAAAGCTCCGACCACTACAGGAGGAAAATAATATGACTTTTTTTAACAACCTCACTGGCACTCTAGCGACAAATATCGGTAAAGGCGTACTTCAAGGTCTTAAGCAGTCCGTTAAAGATCTGAGTAGCGGTTCTAATGCATTAAATAATTTCGCTTCACTGATAAATAGTGATGTCACAAAGGTGAATGAAAGCGAAACTGTAAATTTAAGCGACTTAGATATCACACCTGGAGAACTTAGCAATATTCTTAAATTAAGAGAAACTGCTTTAGCTCAAGGCTCAGAAGAAATTATATTTAATTTCCGTAATCAAAAATATCAAATGAATATAGAATCATTCGATATGAAGCTTGTATAGAATGACTCTATTTCAGTCAAGAAGCTTGCTCTGTAAGCTTCTTATCATAATGCTTCATCGCATAATAAGTCTGGCCACTCTGTATGAAACCACTTACTATCATATAAAGCAGGGCACCCGTTGGTAGTGGAATAAAGAACATCATACCCGTCATCATCACTGGCATCATACTTGTCATAGTCTTCTGCATCATTAGCTGCGGATCTTCTTCTATTTTTTTAGGATCATCTGGAAATTTAGGAGCATTTAAATATGATGAAAGCCAGACACTAAAACCAAATAAAGCGACCAGAATTAACACATCGAAATTAAAAGTGCCTTTCTTTACATCATAGACACCAGTAGTACCGAAGTCTTTAATAAAGAAGAATGATTCTGGCTGCTGCGAGGCTGGTAAATAAGCCTGTACCTTAGCAGTACCACCAGCTTTTACAGCAAGCACCTTTGCCGTACCATCAGGCAAAGTCTCTAAAGAAACATATTCATTTTCTTTTTTATCACCGAAGAAACCCCATTTAATTAAACTATTATCAAACTCAGCATCGCCCATTAATTTAGTCGGTTGAATTATAAATTCTTCACCTTCAAGTAAAGTCACAGACTTACTGTTTAAAGCTATTCTAGCCCTTTTACCTTCAGCATTAACATAGATTTCAGCTTTAGTAGAAGCTTTTACTTCTTTTTTATGAGCATCAGCTGCTTTCACTACCTTTACATCCATGAATATGGGCTGATCTTTAAAAGGCGTACCAGAAAAAGTCCAGAATAAACCAATCAAAATAGGCATCTGAACTAATAATGGTAAACATCCACCTAATGGATTAATTTTATTATCCTTGTAAAAAGACATCATTTCCTGCTGAAAGCTTGAACGCAAGTCTTTAAGCTTCTCTGGATTATCTTTAAATTTTTCCTCTTTCTTCTTAAGGTCTTCCTGAAGCTTTTTAAGCTTAGGTTGTACTACCTGCATCTTCTTCGTACTTTTAATCTGTTTAAAAGTAAGAGGCGTCAATATAAGCTTTACAATAGCTGTAAGAAAGACTATAGACCAGCCAAGACTATTTAAACCGATAGTCTTTAGAAGTGTGTGGAGCTCATTCAGTAGAGGAATGAAAACGGAGTAAGTTATTACAGAAATATCCATCAGAAAATTACTTGAACTAAGCTAGTATAGCTAATTCTTGCTTCACTAAGTCAATAATCTCATAAGGGGTATCCGCAACTTTTACATTAGCAGCCTCAAAAGCCTCTCTCTTAGACTTAGCCGTACCTTTATTACCAGCGATAATAGCTCCAGCATGCCCCATTCTTTTTCCTGGGGGTGCCGTAACACCAGCTACATAACCGATTACTGGCTTTCTAACATTAGATTTAATATATTCAGCAGCCTCTTCTTCAGCAGAACCACCGATTTCGCCCACAAGAATAATCATCTCAGTTTCTGGATCATTCTGGAAAAGTTCTAATGATTTAATCTGATCTATCCCAATAATCGGATCACCACCAATACCAATAGCAGTAGAAATACCAATGTCAGCCTGTTTTAAACCTAAACCAATCTCATAGGTCAAAGTACCAGATCTAGAAATTAAACCTATTTTACCTGGCTTATAAATAGATCCAGGGTGAATACCTATCAAACACTCACCAGGAGTGATAATACCAGGGCAGTTAGGACCATTAACTAAAGTACCATTAGCTTTAGCAGCAGCATGCAATTTAACAGCATCCTGTGGTGGTAAACCTTCAGTGATAACTGATATTAAAGGAATCCCAGCTTCGATAGCTTCTAAAGCAGCATCTAAAGCGAAATATGGTGGAACGAAAATTACTGAACAATCAACTCTGAAATGTTTAGTTGTTTCATAAACTGTATCAAAGACTGGAATGCCCTCAAAATCCTGGCCGCCTTTCCCTGGAGTAACCCCAGCTACGATATTAGTGCCGTAAGCTTTCATCAAACGAGCATGCGTACCGCCCATAGTTCCTGTAATCCCCTGTACGATTACGTTTGTATTTTTATTAATTAGTACTGCCATTTTTTAACTCTCTTATTATATTCGTTTCTCTGTAATTAAGCCTTAGCTGCTAAGCTAACAGCCTCTTCTACTGCCTTCTCTAAAATATTAGTCATCGTGATACCAGCTTTATCCATAATAGCCTTAGCCTTATCCTCATTATTACCGACTAATCTTACGACCATCTTCGCATCAGGTCTTATCTCTTTATAGTAAGCTAAAGCTGCTGCAACCTCGTCACAGGCAGTAATACCACCAAGTATATTAACTAAAAGCACCTTAACGTCATCACTAGAAGAAACTAAATCTAAAGCTCTTTTCACGTGATCTTTATTAGCACCACCACCTACATCTAGGAAATTAGAAGGCTTACCGCCTTTATGTAAAACTAAGTCCATAGTCGCCATAGTAAGACCAGCACCATTACAAAGTATGCCGATATTTCCTTCAAGCTCAACTATATTTAGACCGCACATTTTACCTCTAAATTCTCTATCGCCGAAATCAGATAAGTGATTAACTAATTGACCAGCGAATCTAGGATGTCTACCTGTAGAATCTTCATTCAGAGTAACTTTTCCATCTAAAGCGATGAAATTATCGTCACCGTCTATGATAAGTGGATTAATTTCAGCTAAATCACAGTCAAACTTAGTCCATACTTGCCATAATTTATCGACTATAGCTGCAAACTTAATCAGTTGAAGTCCTTGTAAACCAACTTTAGCAGCTAATTCTCTTGCGTAAAAATTAGAATAATTAGCTCCTGGAACTGGAACTATCTGAATATTTTCAGAAGTTTCTATTTCAATTCCACCTTCAGCAGAAGCCATAAGGATAGGACCTCTATAAGCTCTGTCGATTAATATCGCTAAATAAATTTCTTTCTTAATAGTAACCTTCGGCTCCACTAAAATAGTCTTAGGTAATTCACCTTTAATCGGTAATTTAAAAATCGCCTGTGCTTTATGGTAAGCATCTTCTTGATTATCAGCGAACTTAATTCCACCAGCTTTACCTCTACCACCAGATAACACCTGTGTTTTAAGCGTTTTAGGAAAAGACTTAGCAGGTATAGAGAATACCTCTTCTGCACACTTAATAGTCTGTCCTACTGGAGTTGGTATACCTAACTCTCTAAAAAGTTCCTTAGCTTCAAATTCAAATAGTCTCACAGTTAAATTCCTTCTTCTAGGGTTATATTGTATAACAAAAATTTAGAGATTTTAAAATATCTAATGTTTTTCAGTAAATCCTTAAGTTTGAAAATACCACATGACAATTTTCAAATCACTCAGTGTGGAATAAAATCAATATATGGTAATTGATTTTGAGCTAAATGAAACCCAGAAAGAACTTCAAAAATTAGCGAGCGATTTTGCAAGAAAAGAGATACTGCCGCAAGCAGAACATCACGATAAAGAGTCTAAATTCCCACTAGAGATAGCACAGAAAGCTTTCGAAGTGGGATTAATGAATCCTGGTTTCCCTGAATATGTAGGTGGACTGGATCTCGGTATCTTAGAAGAATGTATTATCGCAGAGGAGCTAGGAGCCGCTTGTACTGGTATAGCTACTGCTCTAGGAGCTAATATGCTAGCTTCAGCACCACTCATAGTGGTAGATAATCATGAAATTAATAAAGAATTTTTAGCGCCGATGATGGAAGAAGTACAGTTCGCTTCCTACTGCGTAACAGAGCCCAATGCTGGCTCAGACGTAGCTGGAGTACAGACTACAGCTAAAAAAATAGGCGATGAGTACATCATTAATGGTAATAAGCAGTGGATCACTGGTGCTAAATACGCTAAATGGTTCTACGTCTTAGCTCAAACCGATGCTAGTCAAGGTCATAAAGGACTTTCGGCATTCGTAGTACCAGCAGACACTCCTGGAGTAACAGTTAATAAAAAAGAAGACATGATGGGGCAAAGAGCAAGTAGCACTCACTCAGTAACTTTTAAAGATGTTAAAATCCCAGCTAAATATTTACTTGGTGCAGAGGGAGATGGTTTCAAAATATCAATGAAAGCCTTCGATAGAACACGCCCAGGAGTAGCTGCTGGTGCAGTGGGTATTATTAAAGCCTGTAGAGATTATTCTATTAAATACTCTATGGAAAGAACTTCTTTCGGGGTACCTATAGCCATGCATGAAGCTGTGAGCTTTATGGTGGTAGAAATGGCTATGGAGCACGAAGCCGCTCAGTTATTAACCTGGAAATCAGCTTGGATGATAGATAAAGGTGAAAAAAATACTAAATTCGCTTCTTTTGCAAAAGCTTTCGCTGCTGATGCAGCCATGAAATCAGCTACTAATGCAGTACAAGTCTATGGTGGCTACGGATACTCTAAAGAATATCCAGTAGAAAAATTAATGCGTGACGCTAAAATCTATCAGATTTATGAAGGTACTTCACAGATTCAGAGGTTGATTATTTCTAAAGAGATTTTTCTTAGAAGTAGTTAAAAATTCAGTGATAGGTTTTAGCATTTTCCACTGAGCCCTTAATCAATGTTAAAATCTTTCTTGATGACTACTCACACAAAGTATCAAATGGTAATCGGGCTTGAAGTTCATGCCCAGCTGAAAACTGAGACCAAGCTTTTCTGTAGCTGCTCGACTAAATTTGGAGCTAAACCTAATCAGAATACCTGCCCAATCTGCATGGGATACCCTGGCGTATTACCTGTATT
>RFQS01000015.1 GCA_009924885.1 Pseudomonadota bacterium
AGCTCCACTTTGACTCTATCCCCTGGCAAAATCTTAATGTAGTTTTTTCTAATTTTACCTGAGATACTCGCTAAAACCTCATGGTCGTTATCAAGCCTAACCACGAACTTCGCTCCCTGAACAGTTTCCACCACCGTCCCTTCCATTTCAATAATTTCTTTAGACAAATAAATACTCCTTAATAGTAAAGGTCTGTTCCAAAAACTAAAATATCATTTATTCATCGAAGTGATGGAAAATATTTTTAGTTTTTTTCACATCTGTAATAATTTCAACTGAATCAGAGGTTATTAAAGCTGAATGTTCAAAATGAGCAGAGTTCTTCCTATCGGCTGTCATGATAGTCCAGCCATCCTTGTGCTTTTTAATTGCAGAACTGCCAATATTTAACATAGGTTCAATGGCCAGAACCATACCAATTTTAATTTCATCATCGGGGAAATGATTAAAGTATTCCGAAAAATTAGGAATAAAAGGCTGACAGTGATAACTAGGACCTATCCCATGACCACCAAACTCTTTTACGTTGCCGAATCTATACTCCTTAGCAACAGCCTCTATGGCTGCGGCTATATCACTAATATGCTTACCTGCTTGAATAACCTCCAAACCAGCCCAAAGTGCCGCATTAGTAGCTTTTAAAAGTCTTTTACTTTTAGAACTGATTTCCCCACAGGGAAAAGTAAAAGCATTATCTCCAACATAAGTAAAAGGCTTACCGTTAAAATCTTCAGTAACAGTTACACCAACATCAATGCTGACTAAATCACCTTCCTTAAGCTCTCTATCCGTAGGAATACCGTGTACTATATTTTCATTAACAGAGGTGCATAAAGTACTAGGGAAGCCCATATAGCCTTTAAAAGTGGGTATCGCACCTTGATCACGTATCCACTCTTCAGCAAAAGTATCTAATTCAAGCAATGTAATTCCAGGGCGAATCCTTTCTCCAACCAGATGTAGAATCTCACCAGCCAGAGCACCAGCTCTCCTCATATGTGGAAATTGCTCTTCAGTAAAAATGCAAATAGGGGCAGACATAAACTTTAAAAAAACAGTTAGTGAAGAAAAACTATTTTTTCATCACTTCCCTAAAAAAAGAATAACACGATATGTTATGATGATCCTTCCTATGCCGAATATTAAATCTGCAAAAAAGAGAGACGAGATTAACGCTCGTAATAACAAAAAGAACACTGAGCTTAAGTCTAAAGTGCGTACCCTTATTAAGGCCTGCCTAGTTGCTGCGACATCTAAAGATGAAAAAGCCATTGATGAAAAATTAGCGAAAGCTTACCAAGCTATAGATAAAGCCTCTAAAGGCAGTACTTTCCATAAAAACAAAGCTGCTAGATTGAAAAGCAGATTAGTTCAAAGAATCAGAGTACTTAAGTCTGAAGCTGTTAAGTAATTTTACGAGAGGGGCATACAAGTCCATCTTCTGCGTTTTCGTTGTCCTCATGATCCTCATACAAGCTTGATTCATCAAGCTTGTATTTTTGCATACTCGGCATCGCCGGAAGTTACTCCTAGTACTTGGAGATTCACAAAAACCCCAAAACTTAGAGGGTGTTCCTCGCAAACGTACAAGTTCAAGGCTGAGGACAACGAAAACGCAAAAATTGAAGATTGCCAGCAGTCCCCTAAGGGGTTTTATGTTTTAATTGGATTATATGCTTAAAAAAATTTTAGAACTGATCAAAAAGAGAAAAATTTTAAGCTTCAGCCTTATTAGTTTTTTAATTTCCTTTAGCTGCTTACTTGCAGTACAAGCTGCCCCTGGACTGAATATATCTTTTAACGATAACCAGCAAGGAGTAGGATTAGGTCTTCAAATCTTAATCCTATTAACTATCTTAAGCATCGCTCCATCTATCTTGCTTATGACGACTAGTTTTATAAGATTTGTCGTCGTCTTTGGGCTTCTCAGGCAAGCACTAGGCCTAGGTAGCTTACCACCAACTCAAGTATTAATCGGGCTTTCAATAATTTTGACTTTCGTTGTCATGAACCCCTACTTCACTCAGATAAACGATAAAGCCTTACAACCCTTTCTAGCAAAGCAGATAGATGAAAAAGAGTTTATCACCAATGCTATTGGGCCTTTACGTGAATTCATGCTTAGCCAAACCCCCGAGGATGAACTCAAGTTAGGCTTTAAAATAGCCAAAATCGAGCAGCCAGAAAGTGCAGAAGAGATGCCATTACATATATTAATGGTTTCGTTCATACTAAGCGAACTTAAGAAGTCTTTCCAAATTGGCTTTGTATTATTCTTACCATTTGTAGTTATAGACATGATTACAGCAAGTGCCCTAGTTTCAATCGGTCTCATGTTCCTACCTCCCGCCACCATTTCCTTGCCCTTTAAGCTAGTATTGTTTGTTTTAGTTGACGGGTGGAATATAATCTGTGAGAATTTAGTTACCAGTTTCAACCCAAATTAAGGATAAAGATTCTTTAAGCGTAAAATAATGAACGATACACTTATACTTGAACTCACTAATAGAATGCTGATTGTATCAGCGATAATCTCTATACCTATTTTAATTCCAGGGTTGATTGTGGGTATCCTAGTAAGTATTTTTCAAGCTATAACTCAGATCAATGAACAGACTTTAACTTTCGTACCTAAGCTAATAGCTCTTATCGTTACTTATTTACTAGTCGGTGGCTGGATAATGCAGTATGTAGTAGATTTCACTCGTGAAGTTTTTAATAAAATTCCTGAATTAGCTTAGTTATACTATTTTGGAAAATTCTTTTAAGAGACTGCTAAGTCCATGATAAAAAGGCTAAGGAGATCATTCAAGAGGGATGAAAAAGTTTTTTCCAGATTAAAATGGTATCTTGATACTTAATGAAAAATAACAAAACAGTTTTAATTACAGGTGCCTCTAGTGGTATAGGTTATGAGCTTGCGAAACTTCTCGCCAAAGAAAGATATGATTTAATCCTTACAGCAAGAAGGCTGGAGAGGTTAAAACACTTAAAAGAATCAATAGAGGCGACTATCAGTGATATTAAAATTACTATTTTTAGCGAGGACTTGTCTACAGAACATGCTGCTGAAGACCTCTTCAAAAAAATCAAACAAGAAAATCTAAACTTAGATATTCTCATAAACAATGCTGGCATGGGCGACCTGTCATATTTTTCCGAAGCCAATATAGAAACACTTTCTAAAATGATTCACCTCAACATACTCAGCTTAACGAAGCTAAGCCGGTTTTTTATTTCAGATATCAAAAATTCACCAGCAGGAGCCATTATCAATATAGCCTCCACGGCAAGCTTCCAGCCAGTGCCATTAATGGCAGTCTATGCAGCAACAAAAGCTTACGTGAAAAGCTTCTCACTTGCTTTGGAAACAGAGCTGGAGGAAGATAAAAATAATAAGGCGAAAATAATTTGCATCTGCCCTGGAGTTACTCAAACAGAGTTCTTTGCAAATGCTAATGCAAACCCACTAGGTTTACCAGAAGGGTTTATAGCTAGCTCAGAAGAAGTAGCAAAATTCACCCTAAAAACTATTCAGCAAGGTAAAAGCGGCGTAGCGGTTCATGGAAAAATGAATTCAGCTCTAGCACTCCTATCTAGAGTGTTGCCAGCTAATTTAAGTAATGCCATTAGTCTGTATATAATGAAAAAATTAATTCGTACTTAAATCCTGATGTCATTTTTTCTTAACTAATGCCTATATAAGATAACAATATTATTTTAAGGATAGATAGGCAGGGATTAGCTAAATTCTGGAATCTGCCTTAAATTAATATTCAGATCTCTAAATTTATGAATATAGAATTCTCCGTTCAGCAAATACGTTACGAATTAAGTAGAATAACTGGTAATGGTCTAGGTAGTCCTGGGATTGGTCGCCTAATAAATTACTATTTAAAAGACACTGATAAAAGCGGTGGTATTAGTCTTGAAGAATTTAAAAATGCCACTGATCAGTATTCTCGTCTAGGTAATCCTAAGAATATTTCTAAGGAAACTTTTAAAATTATTGAAGATGATTGGCTTAATTTGGGGAAGAATGTCCAACTGCCAATTGATCAAAAGTTCACTCAAGGCTTTGCCAGAAGAGGAATCAATCCAGAAGCGATGACCCCTAGTAATCGCCCAACTATTCCTCCTAATTTAATTTCCCTCGCACAAGAATCTACTTTGCCAGTATTTAATGGTGCTAAGCAGCATGGTTCTCTCGGTATATTTGAAAAACAGACTTTAGATAATGGCAAAACTATTTATTTTTTTATTACGGCAAACCACCTTTTGGATGAAGAAGAATCTAAAAATCTACAAGTCAAACTTAAAGATGGGACTGAAAGTCCATTAAATATTTTAGAGTCAACAGGAGATAATAATAAAGACCGAGCAATAGGGTACTTTATCAGTGACAATTCAAGTCTACCAGCAGTCCCCTTAAGTAATGAGTACGCAAAAGCGGGCGATCAAGTAATTAACACTGGATACCCTGCCAAAATAGACCAAGATACTAGAGCTTTTGAACACTTTCGTACAAGAGCAGATTACATAAAATACGATCAAAAGCGCGAAGTAACACAAATAACGGACATGACTTATTTAACTGAACATAGCCTAAATGAAAATAATCCTCCTCCTCTTCCAGCTGGATTCAGCTATGTAGACCCATCAAGGGATGAAAGAAATCGATATCTTTACCACACTAATCTATCTGGGCTTCCTGGGCAGTCTGGCAGTCCACTTTTCAGGGTTACCGATGATAATAATTTAGAAATAATTGGAGTAGCGCATCGTGCTTGGGTCGGAAAGTATGACCCTCAAACGGAGAATCTGATATTTAATAATGATTACAAAGTACCCTATGATCCTCAAATTGAGTTAGATAGAAGAAATACAGAGCCTATTAGAGTAAATTTAGAGTTCACTACATTTGCATCAGTAAACAGTAAAATTAACTATCCAAATTTAGAAAAAACTATCCAAGATACTATCAATAAAGAGAATCAGAATTCAAAATGATAAATCAGATGCTCTCATTAATAAAAATAATCAAACAACCGCTTTCGCTCTCCCAAACGGAGACTTATCAATTATAATCTCCTCCCTATCCGGACCAACACCAATAATATCAATAGACACACCAAGTGTCTCTTCAATAAAACTCAGATACTCTTTAGCATTAGCAGGCAAATCCTTTCTAGATCTAGCATCACGGCAGCGAGATCTTTCATTTTTCCAGCCAGCAAACTCTTTATAAACTGGTTCAAGATTAGCCATATTTTCACATAGAGGGAAATCAGAGTAAACTTCTCCAGTCTCTTTATTTTTATAAGCGATACAGGCTTTAATAGTCTCCATATCATCAAGCACATCTAGCTTGGTCAGAGCAAAAGAAGAAATACTATTCACTCTTACCGCTAATTTTAAAAGCACTAAATCTAACCAACCTACTTTTCTTGCTCTACCAGTGGTAGTCCCGAACTCCGCCCACGGAGTGCCTTCCGCAACTAAAACTTTAGCTAAATCACCATCAAGCTGTGTAGGAAAAGGACCTTCACCGACTCTAGTCGTAAAAGCTTTAGCTACACCGATTACTGCATTAATAGATAAAGGCCCTACACCAGTACCGATAGTTGCTCCACCAGCAATAGGATTAGAACTAGTAACGAAAGGATAAGTACCGTGATCTATATCTAAAAGCGTTCCCTGAGCGCCCTCGAATAAAATATTTTCTTCATTCTTTCTTGCATGAAAAAGATCTAGAGATACATCTGTAATAAACGGTCTTAGACTATGGCCATAAGCTAAATAAGTCTCAAGAATATTTTCTAAATCTAATTCTGGCTTATTATATAATTTCGACAGTATCGCATTTTTTTCAGGAAGTACTGCCTTTAATCGAGTCCTGAGCAGAGTTTCATCTAAAATATCTTTAATACGAATTCCTGTTCTAGAAATTTTATCTGCGTAAGTAGGTCCTATTCCTCTTACCGTCGTACCGATTTTATTTTCACCACGAGCCTCTTCCTGAGCTGCATCTATAAGAATATGATACGGCATAGTTACATGAGCTAGTGGACTTATTTTCAGACTAGTTAAATCTAAACCATCATTCTCTAAAGCCTGCATTTCACTCAAAAGAGCCTTAGGATCTATAACTGCACCGTTCCCAATAAAACATTTCTTGCCTGGATAAAGAATCCCCGAAGGCACTAAATGGAATTTATATTTCTTACCATTCGCTGTAACCGTGTGCCCAGCGTTATTACCGCCCTGATATCTAACTACATAATCAGCTTTTTCAGCAAGAAGATCTACGATCTTAGCCTTACCCTCATCTCCCCATTGAGCACCTAATACTACTAAACTCACCATTTTAACCAATAATAGCAGAGACTAGGACACAACTCCATTTTCTACGTTTTCGTCCTCTATGATAAAATGAGAAACTATGCTTGAAACAGAAGTTAAATCTAGTAGTGCGTATGCAAGTATTTTGGCTGGTAAAAAAGTCCTAATATCTGGTGTCGCTAATAAAAGAAGTATCGCTTGGGCTATAGCTCAAATGCTTTATGAAGCTGGCGCTGAAGTCGCATTCTCATATCAAGGAGATAGGCTTAAAGAGACAGTTCTAGAACTTACTCAAGACATGAAAAGCCCTTTATTAGTAGACTGTGATGTTACTAAGGATGATATGATCTCTTCCGCTTTCCAGTCTGTATCAGATAGATTTAATGGGAACTTAGATATTTTCGTTCACTGCCTAGCTTTCGCTCCTAAAGAGACTTTACAAGGTGGTTATATCAGCACAGAAAGAGAGCATTTTGCGATAGCTCAGGATATCTCTGCTTATTCTTTAACTGCGATGGCAAGAGCAGCTAGACCACTTATGAATAATGCTGGTGGTGGTTCCATTATCACTCTTACTTACTTAGGTGCTGAAAGAGTAGTGCCTAACTATAATATGATGGGTATCGCTAAAGCGAGCTTAGAGGCTGGTGTTAGATATTTAGCTCAGGATTTAGGTCAAGAGAATATTAGAGTAAATGGCATTTCTGCTGGTCCGATTAAAACCCTTGCAGCAAGAGGCATTGCGGATTTAAATACTATGATGAATCGCCACGCGGAGATATCACCTTTAAGAAGGAACGTGGAGTTAGAAGAAGTTGCTGGAACAGCTCTTTTCTTAGCTAGCCCTTTATCTAGCGGTATTACAGGTGAAGTAATTCACGTAGACTGTGGTTACAGCATAATGGCGATGTAGTGGATGCTCACGCTTAAATATAGACCTCAAAGTATCGGAGATCTTGTTGGGCAAGATGATGTGAAGCTTGCTTTAGAAAAGGCTTTCACTAATAATAAAATAGCAAGTGCTTATTTATTAACTGGTCCACGTGGAGCTGGTAAAACGAGTACAGCTCGCATAATAGCTAAATCACTTAACTGTAAAAACAAAAAAGCTGGAGAGAAAGCCACTTTAACTCCCTGCGGTAAATGCTCTAGCTGTATTAATATCACGAATGGTGGCGACTTAGATGTAGTCGAGATAGATGCTGCAAGCCACGGTGGCGTAGATGATGCTAGAGATTTAGTCATTAAAGCTAGCCTATCTACGATTAACAGCGATTATAAAATTTACATAATCGATGAAGTCCATATGGCAAGCAAAGATGCATTTAATGCTCTGCTTAAGCTTTTCGAGGAACCGCCTGAAAATGTAGTATTTATTTTAGCTACCACCGAAGCACATAAAGTTTTACCCACTATAGTAAGTCGCTGTCAGCAGTTTCGTTTTAAGCCTATTAAGCAAAAAGACTGCTTTAAAAGATTAAGGGAGATCTGCGATATAGAGCAGATTAACATTAGCGATGAAGCCTTAAAATTTATAACAGAAGAATCAGAAGGTGCTCTGAGAGATGCTTTAAGCATGCTAGAGCAGGTTAGTGTCTTTAATGAAGAAGATCAAAGCATCTCTAAAGAGATTATAGAAAGGACTTTAGGGAAAGTATCTGAAAGAGAGGTCTTCAACCTATTTTTCTCCATAATTAATAAAGATACCTTAGAGCTTTTAAATAAAATAGAAAATATTTTCCTAAAGAACCCAGACCCACAGATACTTACAGGCGAGCTTTTTCAAAGCAGTATAAAAATTTTAGAAGAACTCTGCCTAAATGAAGGATTAGAAGAACTTAAGTCCTGCATAGATTTAATTAATGAGAAAAATATCACTAAAGCTGAAATCCTTTATATCGCAGAAGAGATATCTAAATACGAAACTATACTTAAGCAGAGTTCGCAAGCTAAAAAATTATTTAAAACACTCTGCCTGAAGCTATCTCTTCGAGAAGATTTTATAGATATTAAGAATTTAAAAGAGAGAATTCTTGATTTAGAGAATAGGCTCGCTGGTGGTGCGGTGAAGCCTCTAGGGGTGGCTGTTTCGGTGAGTTCGAAAAAGCCGAGCTTCGCTGAATCAACAGCAAATAGTAACTTTGAAAGTAAATCTAATACTAGAGATGAAATTAAAGTAAGTGACATGAATAGTAGAAATGAGCTTAATGGAAATAATTTATTAAGCACTGAGGCTAAGGTTACAGAAAATGCAGAGAGGATTAATGCTGAACCTTTCTTAGAGGTAGAAGAGATTGCGGTGCAAGATAGCACGCTTGCCGATGACTTCATGCAGTTTTTAAACCCACCGACTAAAGGGCTTATCAATAGTAGTACCGCAAAATTGATCTCTAGTAGTGGTGATAAAGCTGTTTTCGCCATACCTGAAAAATTTAAATTTTTAAAAACCAAGCTGGAAGCTAAAAGTGAAGAGCTTATTCAAGCTCTTAAACAGGCTTTAAATCCAGAAATTAAGTTTATTGAGATTCAGATAGATTCTGGAATGGCTAGTGTGGTGAATGACTCAATGAAAGTTAAGCCAGCGGTGACTTTAACAGTGACGCCAGCAAGAGTTATGGAAAGGGTCGTAGATGATAATTTATCTGCCAGTCCGTCCGTGGCTGTAAATATCCCTAGTAATCCTGATGTAAATTTAAATATAAATTCTGTTAACTCCACTGCAGAAAAAGATTCTAAAAATTCTAATGATAACTGCTGTGACAGGGAAGCTTATCTGGATGAGGTTTTACAGGCTGGTGTGAGTATTTTTGGTGGGAATGTGGTTAGGGAGTAGAAATAAATGAAAGCAAGTGAATGTAGCGTAGAAACATTTTTAAAAAAAACGGGTGTCAAATTTGTCATTCCTGTTTACCAAAGGAATTATAATTGGAAAAAAAACAATGCGAGCAACTGCTATCAGACTTAATCGAGATTGGTCAAAATAAAAAAAATATAGGACATTTTATTGGTAGCATAGTCTATTTATCTCCTAACACCGTGCTCACTTCTTCGATTACGGAATTAGTAATTATTGATGGTCAACAAAGGCTTACAACATTAACCCTAATATACTTGGCCTTATACAAACATGCAAAAAAAATAAATGATGTTTCACTCGCAGAAGAAATTTACGAAACCTGCTTAATTAATAAATTTGCTCCGACTGATGAAAAATTAAAACTCAAAACTTCGATGAATAATGATAAAGCCTTAAAATCATTATTCTCAGATGATGAAAGTTTTTTCGATGAATTTTCTCAATTAATTGAAAATTTCCAATTCTTTCAAAAAGAAATTGAAAAAAATGATCTTGACCTAATCAGACAGGGACTTCGCAAATTAATGTTTGTTGAAATTTCCTTAGAAAAAAATGATGACCCTCAAAGAATCTTTGAGAGCCTAAATTCAACGGGTCTTGAATTATCTCAAGCCGACTTGGTTAGGAACTTTATACTTATGGGGCTGTCGAGTAAAGAACAAGACCGATTGTATCAAATGTTTTGGGAATACATTGAGCAAAAAGCTAGAGATGAGAAAAACAATGAGAACAAGATGTCAGAATTTATTAGAGATTTTCTAACTTTAAAAAATAAAGATATTCCCAATAAAGCAAAAGTTTACCAAGAATTCAAAACTTTACTTGAATCAGAAAGCTTAGTGGAACTGAGTGTGAAAGTTGAAAATACATTGGATGAAATGAAATCTTTAGTAAATTTTTATAACAGAATCATTAACCCCAACAATGAACTGGATTTAGAAATTAAGCAGCAGCTAAGATATATAAATAAACTCGAAATCAATGTAGCAAATCCATTCCTCATGAAAGTTTACGAAGATTATTACAAAAAGATTATTAGTAAAGAAATATTTATTGACATTCTAGAGCTGATTCAATCTTATGCTTGGAGGCGTTTTATTGTTGGTCTTCCAACAAACACACTTAATAAAATCTTCATGACCCTGTACTCAAAAATTGATATCACTAATTATTTTGGATCCCTCTGTGAATATATAAGCTCTCGCGCTGGCATTCAAAGATTTCCAGATGACTGTGAAATTAATGGACATTTTTCCATAAAAGATTTTTACAATATTAAACCCAAAAGCAGTAAATATTTTTTTGAAAGATTAGAAAATTATCAAAACAATGAATATGTTTCTCTTGAGAATAATCTCCTGATTACTGTTGAGCATATATTTCCTCAAAATCCAGACCCTGAATGGGACAGAGACCTTGGTCAAGAAGAAACTAATATGTTAAAAGAAAGACTACACTCCATTGGTAATTTAACTCTATCTGGTAATAATAGTAGTTTGAGCAATAAATCCTTTAAATTCAAACGTGATCTAGTTGAAAAAGGTTACAAAGATTCAAGATTATGGCTCAATAAATATCTATCGTCTTGCGATAAGTTCGGATTAAGCGAATTAAACGAAAGAACTTCAAAATTAATAGATAGATTTTTTAAAATTTGGTCATATCCACTGGGATTAAAAAATCCAACTGGACACTCCTTCACACCCATTAATCAAAAATTTCTCTCAGAAGATAAATCAATTGATTATCTAATTTTTTATGATAAACGTATAGAAACATCTGATATCTCTAAACTTTATCAAACTGTTTTTAAGATGATCCATGAAAAAAAAATTGACTTATTGGAGGATAAAAAATTAGCCAATATGATTAAACTTACTCAAGACGGAACATCTTTATCACTACCTGTTCTCATTAGTGATAAGTATTTTATTGAAAATAATTTTGATAATTTCAAAAAAGTAGAATCAATAGAATACGCAATGAAAATATTAGGACATCCCAATGAATTTACAGTTAAATACAATACGAGTTCGAATATTTCATCAAATGTCTAAAAAACTTACTTCCGAAGAATTAAACTCATTAATAAGTGAATTCATAAATAAAGTCTCAGAAAAGTTCACTATAGAAAAAGCATTTCTCTATGGCTCCTATGCCAAAGGCACTGCTCACGAGCTAAGTGACGTAGATTTACTTATAATCTCACCAGATTTACCAGTGAGAGCGACTAAAGGCATGAATGGTTATAGAATTATCAGCCAGCTTGATAAAGTTTACCCTGACATAGAACTCAGTGCCATTCACCCAGAGGGTTTAAATAATGAAATAACGAAAGCCTTTTATGATGAGATTTTCAAGACTGGAATAAATTTCACGACAACAAATTCATCGGTCCCTCAACAGCCCCTTCTCTAAACTGCTTTGCAAAAGGATTATCATTTTTAGGATTAAATAGCTCTTCTGGAGTGCCTTCCCAAACCAGACAGCCGCCATAAAGCATAAGTACTCTCTGTGCTGTTCTTCTAATCGTAGTGTCTTGGTGAGTTACGACTACGGAAGCAGCATTCATTTTATGCTGTAATTTAACTATCAAATCCTCTATTACAGTGCTTGCCATAGGGTCAAGTCCAGCAGTGGGCTCATCATAAAGAATAATTTCAGGATCATCTATAATCGCTCTAGCAAAACTCACTCTTTTTTTCATACCACCAGAAAGCTGGGCTGGGAAAAGGTCTTGAGTATTTGGCAAGCCTACTAGATTCAGCGTATCATCTACTTTTTTATTTATAACATCAAGAGACAGGGGCTTTAAATTTTCACCTACTTCAAATGGAAATGCGATATTATCTCGCACTGAAAGTGAGTCAAAGAGAGCAGAGTACTGAAAACTCATACTAACTTTTTCACTTGAAAGCTTAACAGTACCAGCGTCACACTTATCAAGCCCCGCAACTATCCTCAAGGCTGTACTTTTACCACTACCAGAGAAACCTACTAAAGCAACCACTTCTCCACGAGCAACGGTAAAGCTGATATCTTTAAGAATCTCATTCTCACCATATGATTTTTTTACATGTTCAACTTTAATCATCTTCAGACTGCTTTAAAAGCTCCATAAGATAGAATAACAGTTTTCAAAAATCGAAATACACCCTATCTTTCAATTCAAACGGCAGATATTCCTGCTCCACATAAGCCCCTTCATAATCATGAGGATACTTATAATCAGTAATCGGATTAACTCCTACATTCTCAGACTTAGCAGGGCAGGCAAAATTTAAAGGTCTTAAATGAAAAGGTACTGGATATTTTTCAAAGTTTTTACAATCCTGCATCGCTAAATTAATCGCTTTATAAGCTTTATTAGATTTTTTGGCATTCGCTATATAAATTACAGCTTGAGCCAGCGGAATCCTAGCTTCAGGCATACCTAATTCTAAAGCTGCTCTGTAAGCAGCTTCTGCTACTACTAAAGCATGATTATCAGCTAAGCCCACATCTTCACTAGCCGTTACTAAAATACGCCTCGCCACAGCTTTTAGATCAGCTCCTCCCTCTAATAATCTCGCTAACCAATATATAGAAGCATTAGGATCAGAGCCACGCATAGCTTTCTGTAAAGCTGAAACACAGCTGTAATAAGAATCAGCATCACCAGAAAAAACTTGTCTCTGTATTAATTCTTGGCATAAATTAAAAGTAATTACATTTACAGCTTTCCCTCTTTGAAAACTAAGCAGGCAAGCCTCTATCGCATTTAACAGCATACGAGCATCACCAGCAGAAGTCTTCACTAAGTAATCTCTGGCTGCTTCTTCTATAACAATAAATTCCTCTATTGAAACCCTGTCCATAAGATGGTTTAAATCAGCAAAGCTATGTGCCTTAAGCTCAAATTTAATTAACCTACTTAAAAGTGCCTTATTAATAGCGATAGCTGGATTTTCAGTAGTAGCTCCAATAAAAACTATTTTGCCAAGCTCGATAGCATTTAGCAGTGCGTCCTGCTGGTTTTTAGAAAAATTATGCAATTCATCAACAAAAAGTATGCCTGGCTTAGGCTGCCGAGACAGAGTATCTATAGCTTCTCTTAACTCTTTTACCCCAGAGTTAAATGCCTGTAATTTTAGGAACACTCGCCCTGCATTCTTAGCGAAAAGCTCCGCGATAGTAGTTTTACCAGAGCCTGGCGGTCCCCATAGTAAAATCGAAATAAATTTCTGTTGATTTTTTGTTGAATTAAACCAATTTATAAAATTTTGATTCTTTTTTACAGAACCTATTAAATCTTCAAAGCTCTGTGGTCTATACTTTTCTGCAAGAGGCTTAGTAGAAGGGATATCATTAAATAAATTAAGCTGTTCCACTTCTCTAAGTTTACTTTAAATGACATACTAAAAATAAATTGAATCGCCCACAACTACTAATAATATTAACCATCGCCCTCTTTTCAATGTTGTTTGCAAGGGTATTTTACTTGCAGATTTGGGAGCATGGCAAATTCAAGAATTTAGCAAAAAATAACTCCACAAGAGTATCTCTAATCAGAGCACCTAGAGGAATTATCTATGATAGAAATGGGGTCATCCTAGTTACTAGTAAGCAGTCTTTAAGAATAATCGCCTACCCTTACATAGTAAGTAATGTCAAAGATAAAAGAGCACTAGCTCGTAATCTAAGCAAACTTACTGGTAAAGCAGAAAGTGAATTATTTAAAATCCTTAATGAAACCAATCCTAGAGTACCTTTACCAATACAGATAGCGAACAACATCGACGTTAGCCAAGCTATCAAAATATATGAAAACGCTCATCTACTGCCTGGTATAGATGTAGAAAGCCAGCCTATTCGATATTATCCTTATGGCGAAGTGCCAGCTCACTTACTTGGTTACGTAGGAGAAGCTAATGAAGCAGAGCTGGAATACCATGCTAACAGTCCGAAAAAACTTAAACTTGGAGATAAAACTGGGAAAAGTGGTGTAGAGAAATTCTTTGATGAACAGCTCAGAGGCGTTGATGGTGAAAGAAGAATATTCGTTGATAGGCACGGAAAATCGCTAAATCCTGGTAAAGAAAAGAAAAAACTTACTAAAGTCCCAGAAAAAGGTAATAATCTGCATCTAACCATAGATATAGATATTCAAAGAGCGGCCTACGATGCGATGGGTGACCTCATGGGAGCGGCAGTGGTAGTGAATCCTAAGAATGGTGAAGTTTTAGCACTAGTAAGTAAACCAAGCTATAATCCAAATTTCTTTGCAGAAGGAATTCCACATTCTATTTATCAAGAATTATCTAGGAAAAAAGCTTTTCTTAACAGGGCTGGAGCTGGTTTCACACCTGGTAGTATATGGAAACCTATTACGGTACTCGCCGCACTAGAAAATAAAGTCATTGATCCAGCCACTAAGTTGCACGTAAGTGGAGCTATTTATCTTGGTGGCTTTAAGTTTGGTGACTGGACTTCAGAAGAGGGTTCTATGGACATGAGAACAGCATTAGCTTGGTCTAGAGACACTTATTTTTATCAAGTAGCTAAATTACTTAAACCTGAACAAATCTCCAGCATCGGTCTTCTACTAGGTGCTGGAGAAAAGACTGGCATAGAGACTGGTGATGAAAGTGCAGGTATAGTTCCAGACCCTAACTGGAAAAAGAAGCATATGGGCGAAGCTTGGTATCCTGGTAACACATTACATTTATCTATAGGACAGAGTTTCCTTTTAGTTACTCCTTTACAAGCTGCGACTATGATATCTACCATGGCTAATTATGGTAAAGTTCCTCAATTACACGTAATTAAAGATAAAAATAAAAACCAATTCAAACGAGTTATCAATAACATAAAACCAGAAAGCTTCAAAGTTTTAAATGAAGGACTTAGACAGTGTGTCCAAAGTGGTACTGGTGGTGCGAGTAATCTCTACGGAGATTATGCGCCGATACAAATCGCTGGTAAAACTGGTTCCGCTGAAGTCTATGGCTACAGACACAGTACACATGCATGGTTTATGGCTTATGCCCCTTACGAAAATCCAGAAATAGCTCTTGCATTATTCGGCGAAGGAGCAGGTCACGGGGGTAGTATCTGTGCTCCAGTCGCTCAGAAAATTTTCGAAGCCTACTTCAAAAAATATCACCCAGTAAAACCCGAAGACAGGGAATCCATAATCTCTAAGCCATTTCTAGTGCAGTAGATACTGACGTTATTCCGAAAAAAGAAGAAATAAATGATAATGGTGCAAATACTAACAACACAAAACCACAAACTGGAGCCACTAGCCTCATCAATCAGGCAGCAAACAGCTTAAATACCTTAAACAAGTTGATTACCAAACCTCAGAATAACAAGCCTGAGTTTACTATTGAGGAAAGTGATGAAGCTTTAAGCGGGCCAAGCCCTGTCATTAAAGATGATGATGAAAATAAAGAAAGAAAAAGAAGACAGCATTAGTATAATAAGACTTAATGCAGAAAGTTCTTTTACTTATATTAGATGGATGGGGCTACTCTAAACAAAAAAAAGGGAATGCGATGCTTGCAGCTCAAACTCCTTGCTTCAATTCACTCATCAGCGAATATCCTCACTCATTTTTAAACGCTAGCGGTCCTTTAGTCGGTCTACCAGAGGGGATTATGGGTAATTCAGAAGTCGGTCATGAAAATATCGGAGCGGGCAGAATAAATGATCAGAAATTAACACAGATTTCTAAAATGGTTCAGACTGGTGATTTTTTTAAAAACCAAGTCCTAGTGAATGCCGTAGAGCACGCAAAGGCACATAACTCTAAATTACACTTTATGGGTCTTATCTCTGAAGGTGATGTACACTCACATATTGGTCATTTAAAAGCACTTATAGAGCTCGCTCACAGACTTGGTCTCGATCACACAAAAATAAAGCTTCACGCTATCAGTGATGGCAGAGATGATCCACCAAAAGTTTCTGCTAAATTAATGGAAAAACTCTCGACTGAAATAGATATCGCTACCGTAAGTGGGCGTTTCTGGGCAATGGACAGGGATAAAAACTGGGACAGGGTCGATAAATACTTTAAAATCATAACTGAGGGCAGCAGCCTTACAGCTAAAACTGCTAAAGATGCGATTCTAAATTACTATAGTTACGCAGATGCTAATCAAGAAAGAGTAACCGGGAATACCGATGAATTCGTAGAACCTACTTTAATTCAAGAAAGCGGCTTAATCGAAGAAAAAGACTCCGTTATTTTCTTTAACTTTAGACCTGATAGAGCTACTGAAATATCAACTAAGTTCAAAACCTACCAAGAATCTCACCCAGACTTACTTTATACCTGTTTCACTGAATATGATTCTAACTTAAATCTACCAGTAGCTTTTGATGAAAAAAGCTTACCTGAACAGAATTACTCAAACTCACTTGGTGAGTATATTTCGAGCTTGGGCTTAAATCAATTTAGAATAGCCGAAACTGAAAAATTCGCTCATGTAACGGTCTTCTTTAACGGTAGAAAAAAAGACCCTTTCGCTCATGAAGATAGGCTTTTAATACCTAGTCCTAAAGTAGCCACCTACGACCTTAAACCAGAAATGAGCGTAGCTGAAGTAACTGATGGCTTGATAAAAGCCATCGAAAACAAAGAGAAGGACTACAAACTAATAGTCTGTAATTTTGCTAACCCAGACATGGTAGGGCATACTGGAAATTGGAAAGCTGTTATCAAAGCATTAGAAGTTGTAGACTCTAAAATTTCTCTGGTTAAAGCTGCCTGTGAAGCGAATGATTATAAACTAATCATCACAGCTGACCACGGAAATGCTGATCAGATGCTAGATGATGATGGTACTATCAGAACTGCTCATAGCTGTAACCTTGTACCACTAATATTAGTAGATAAAACTTACCAGCTAAAGGATAATATAGATAACCAGAACAGCCTGAGCAATATAGCTCCGACTATTTTAGATATTATGGGACTTGAAAAGCCAGATGAAATGACGACTGAAAGTCTTTTAATTAAGCAGAGTAGTTTTGTGTAGACAGCTCACTAGAGCTATAATCGCTATTTTTCGGTAGCAGTCTTTACTACTGTTAATATATAGATATGGTCGTAACAGAATGCCCCAGTACTAAATTACGTGGCACAAAGGCAGCTATTAATTACTATGCTGGCTTCAGTGAAGCCTTCGTAGATTATGCTATTGAAAATTCTGCTCTTAAAGAAGGAGCTTTAATTTTAGATCCATGGAATGGTTCGGGGACTACTACAGCAGTAGCTAGTAGAAAAAATCTAAACTCTATAGGTTTAGATATTAATCCTGCGACTCTTTTATACGCCTATGCAAGACTAGCTTCTAAACAAGATCTGAAGCGAGCTCGAGAATTATTTTTAGAAATAAGAAAGCTTAAAGTGATTAATTCAAGAGCTAAAATTCAGCAAGCTAGCAGCATTGATTTCCTCTGGTTCACCGAAAAAAGTACT
>RFQS01000141.1 GCA_009924885.1 Pseudomonadota bacterium
TTTTTTTCAGCATTAAATTCACGAGCGAGTTCTAGTAAATAAGGATCGTCATAATTAAAAATAAGGCTATTTTCATAATCACTAGATAGATTAAATAGTTTCTCTTTACTGGTTTTATATTCATCCATATTACGGTGCCAGTCTAGATGATCTTCTGTGAGGTTTAAATAAATGGCAGCTTGTGCTGGAAATCTTTCGAGGATGGACTGCTTAGAATAAAAAAGCTGAAAGGAACTTACTTCTAGAACTGCGACATTAGCTCTGCTATAGCTCCAGAAATCTAAGAAAGGTGTACCATTGTTTCCGACAGCTTTAGTTCCCAGTAAATGAGCAGTTAGCTCACTAGTAGTGGTTTTCCCGTTAGTACCAGTGACCGCGATGTATCTGACGGCGTTTACAGTGGCCTCTAAATCCTGTAACTTAGTAATAAATAAATCTAAGTCTGTTAAGTACTTGATTTTATCCTGCTCCACTAATTTACAGATGTACTGAATGATTTCAGTGTCGGGCTGAAAACCTGGACTAATAGCGACTATGTCTATATCGTCAAGGAGGCTCATTTTTTGAGTGCCGAAGTGAAATTTAACCCCTTCTTGAGTTAGAAAGTCAATCTGTGACTTTAATTCTTGAAAACTATTTCTCTCTTTCTGCTCTATCACAGTAATATCATAAAGCTCATCATCCAGTGCATGTCTGATTAAAGAGAATGCTGTTTTTCCTAAGCCGAGTATTGCTATTTTATCCATGAAATTTTTTACCAGTAAAAGAAGAGACCCATATGGTTACCGAGGTAGTTCCATGTAATTTTATCAAAAATTTCTTTAAGAAGCGGAATTCCTCTGCCGCCTTCACTTTCAGTACTAACTTCATCGATACTCATATGTTTATGTCTTTGCCAATTAAACCCTTTCCCTGGGTCTATCATGACGATTTTCAGTGAGCCATCTTTAATCTCATAACCGACTTGAACATGAGCTTCGCCAGAGTTTCTGACACCATATTGGGCTACATTTGCGAAGGCTTCAGTAAGACCGAGTCTTAAGATGAGGCTGCTTTGCTCTGAGAGTCCATGGGTCTTGCAGTCATCGATTAAGGCTTTTATATAATTATCACAGTTTTGATAATTGGTCATGTCGACTGCTTCTAATTTAAATTCTTTTTGTTCTATGCAGAGTAAAAGTCTGTCATCCGTGACTTCACTGTCCCCGACTCTTTTGTTTAATTGTTGATTTAATTCTTCAGTGATTTGTTTAACACTTTTATCAGTCATAGATTGTAGAGCATCTAACATCCAGTCTTCGTTGTTGTTGCTCGGACTGATAAGAGTCTGTTCCATAAAGCCATCTGTGAAAAGTATAAGCTTATCTTTTGGTGATAATTGAATAGTCTGTCTCTGGTAATAAGCTTCTAGATCTCTTGGATCTATTAAGCCCAGTGGTACACCAGTAGGCTCATCAGCTGAAAGCATAGTGGCTTTACCATCTTTTATGACATAAGGCTTGAGGTGGCCAGCATTAGTATAAGCGAGTTCACCAGTATTTAGGTTAAAGACTCCGTACCAAGCGGTTGCATAAAAATCAGAATTATTGCTTTGGGTAAGTAGTGAGTCACATAAAAAAGATATAACTTTTTCTGGAGTCCAGGCTAGTGAAGAGTTTTCGATAATCGCATTAAACTGTCCGAGAATATAACCAGTAAGCAGGGCAGCAGCAGGACCTTTACCTGATACATCACCGATTAAAACTCCAACTACATCTGGTGAAAGCTCTGAAACCCAGTAGAAATCACCAGACACATTGCTGTGTGGTTTATAAAGTACAGAAATATTCATAGAGGTGTTTAAAATATCGCCACCGATAAGTGAGCTTTGCACCCTTGCTGCTTGTTTTAATTCACGTGAAAGCCTTCCCTGATAAGCATTTAACTGCTCGTAAATTTCTGACTGTGTCATCGCTACTATAACCTGACTAGCAGCTGATTCTACGAATGTCACTTCATCTTCAGTCCAGGTTCGAGGAAATAGAGATTGAAATACGATCCAACCTCTTAATTCACCTTGAGCGAAAAGTGGTGTAGCCAGTGCAGATCTTGCTCCAGAGTTTATGAGTTCTTGTTTTTCTTCGTCATTTAATTTTTGTAAATTTTCGGTTGAGATCAGATTCTCAATGATTATTGTTGCGTAGATATCTTTAGTATTTAACTTATCGAGAATTAAATGCTTGCATTGCCCTGCAATATTGGAAACACCAGTAGCACAGAATTCTTCTGAAATATGACCATTCATGAAAAGTAAACAGCGAGAGACTTTTACGGCAAAGCCCAATTCATTAACTGTTCGAGAAAGTATATCCTTGAGGTTTAAGCTTGAGCGAATCTGGCTAGTCAGGCTATTTAAGAGTTCTGCTTGTTTAGTCCTTTCATGTGATTTTTTAAATAAGCGTGCTCTTTCTATAGCTGTCATTAATGGATAAGAGATAGCTTGTAATAACTGAATATCATTATCTTGCCAGTCATTATGCCTTGAACAGTCTTGTAAATAAATCAAGCCTAAGACTTCGTTTCTGAGTAGTAAGGGTACTGAAAGAAAAGAGAAGACATCGTCCAGGAAATGATTAGAGTATTCACGGTTTATTTCTTCAAATTGTAGAGGTCTTTTGCATCTGAGTATCCGGAAGAAAAATTCATCTCGCTTTAGTAAATTATATTCGAGGTTACGTCCATGCTCGTCTTCACAGAACTCTACGACTTGAAATTTATTACCTTGTAAAAAAACTATCCCGCAGCGACTTACTTTAAAGAATTTAGCCATCTGTTTAGTTAGATATTTAAGTATATGAGTGATGTTAAGTGAGCTGTTAACTTTTTCTACCCACTGATTTAAAAGTCTTTCTCTTTCAGCAAGAGCATGGGCAGATTGTCTTTCCTGCATTAAAGCGAAGGTAGTGTTTTGTAAATATAGAGATAACCTTTCAGTCTCAGCTAAAGTCTTTTCCATGATTGCAGTTTTTTCTGCATTCAATAAGCGCTCTTCCTCAAGCTGTTTAGTGAGGCTTTCGAGCTGTGCTTGTAATTCTTCTAGAGACCGATGCACAAGTCCATTTTCTGCATTTGCTTTATCAGTCTCTTCTATATTATCGGTGTCAGTGCTTTTAGAATTATTTTTCACTTTAGCTAGTCTGGGAACTAATACTCGTCAATTGATGTAACCTTGCGATTTTTAAAAGGTTTTGAACGTGATCTACCACATTCTGAAATTCAAGGTCCGCTCCAATGATTTTACACTCTTTCCAGAGTCTTACAAAAGAACCCATTCCCGCACTATCAATAAAATCTAATCTTTTACAATCTATGGTCACTTTATTCTGTTCTTTTAAATATGGCAGAATAGTATCTTTAAATTTCTCAGCTTCACTGTAAAGCAATTGCCCACCCACCTCAATTTCAAGATGTTTCTCTTCATTCCGGACAATTTCTAATTCAAGCATAATATTGTACATTTTTGTTGGTGTTAAGCTAAAAGCTATGGTACTAGATCAATATACCCAGAATATAATAATAAGGAACTCAAAAGAACTAGTCAAAAACGCTAAAATCAACTCAGAAAATGGTTATATAGCTAATGTATCAGCCTTATCTGAAATAAATACACCAGATAACCTAGCCAAAAAACAGATAATTTCACCAGGATTTATAAATTTACACTCACATCTTGCATATACGCATTTAGATTTAAAGCCTAAAAATCTTTTTGCTTGGTTAAAAGATTTAATGCATAAAGTTCAAAATGAATCTTTCGATCCAGTGACGGCAAGCCTTGCTGGAGCAAAGCTTGCACTTAGTACAGGTACAACATTTTTAATAGATAATACTTCACACTTAGACGCAAGCGTAAAAGCTTTTCAGCAAACTGGTTTAAGAGGAATTATTGGACTTGAGCTGTTCGGTTCTGATCCACAGCAAGCTAAAAGTATTTTAAATAAGGCGGTAGAAGAATTAAGGCTGATGACACGGAGTTTAAAAGCTGAACACTCTGATGGAGTGCTGGAACAGAGCCATAAAATTCAGTTCGCTCTTTCACCACATTCTTTATACAGTGTTTCTAGTGAATTACTTGAAGAGATACAGGTATTTCTGGCTAAAGATTCTTCTGCGTCTCACATACTGCCTCTTTTATTAATGCACTTCGCAGAAGATGAATTAGAAGAGAAGTATTTTAGAGGTGTAGATTTTGAGCGTAATCATGTTGACGAAAACGCAGAAAATGGAGTTGTGCGGCGGTCTCTTATTGGTGATGGTCTGGAGGGTTCCTTAGTAAATGATGATCAGGAGCTTGTGCTGATGTACGATTTCTGGGAGTCTCTAGGGGTCTTAGATTTAAAGAAAAAATATAGAAAGCAGGCTGAGTCATCTTGGGATTATTTTAAAAAATATGTACTCAGTGAAGGAAATGGAACGTGCCATCAGCCTCTTAAATATTTATTAACTCACGCTATAAACCTTTCAGAGAGTGAGATTCGAGAACTTGCTAATTATCCTGAAATTTCTTTAGTCAGCTGCCCGCGTAGTAATCAGTTTTTAAAGCATAATATGGCACAAGTCGCTCTTTGGGAGCAGTCTCGTGGTGTGAATTACGGTCTGGGGACTGATAGTAAAGCTTCTAATTATGATTTGGATTTAAGGTCGGAGTTGAAGCTGCTTATTGAGACCGCTGGAAGCGCAGGAATTGGAGTTCAGCGGCAGCATCATGAATATACTGCCCAGAGGCAGTATGAGCTATTAACTAGTGCCGCTGCTAAGGCTATTGGCATGGATGATAAAATAGGCAGCCTAGAAGAAGCTAAGTATGCTGATTATGTAGTTTTTGAAGTGATGGATGATAATTTAGACCTAGATTCGGTAGATCCTTATGCTTTAGTTTTAGATGGAGAGAAGACTAGGGTTAAAGAGGTTTACGTGGGAGGGGATTTAGTCCATAGATGTTAAATCAGGAACAACCCTATTTAACTGCCTGTAACAACTGTAATAATTCCTCATAGCTAGTGTAGTCTTCGGTTTTCTGTTTAAGTATATTATTAATTTTATCTATCTCTGCCACAGCTTTATCTATAGCTGGGTTATTACCTCGTTGATAAGCCCCGATGTTAATAAGGTCTTTAGCGTCTTCATAGCTTGCCATGTAGGTGCGAAGAAGGCTAGCTGCTTCTTTATGTTCAGGGGTGACTATACTGCCCATAACCCTGCTCACTGACTGGAGTACATCTATCGCGGGGAAGTGATTTTTGTGAGCCAGCTTTCGTGAAAGTACTATGTGACCATCGAGGACACCTCTAGCAAGGTCACTGATAGGTTCATTCATATCATCACCCTCTACAAGAACTGTATAGAGTGCTGTGATGCTGCCCTTTTCACCGGTACCACTTCTTTCTAATAGTCTTGGAATTAATGAAAATACACTAGGTGTGTAACCTCTAGTCGCAGGCGGTTCGCCTACTGCTAGCCCTATCTCTCGTTGAGCTAAAGCTACACGTGTAACACTGTCTAGCATTAGTAAAACATTTTTCCCTTCCACATCCCTAAAATATTCTGCTATAGAATGAGCGAATAGAGCTGCTTTGACTCTAATTAAGCTAGGCTGGTCTCCTGTAGCCACTACTACTACTGATTTCTTTAAACCTTCTTCTCCTAGACTTTCTTCGATAAATTCTCTTACTTCTCTGCCTCGCTCACCAATAAGGGCGATGACGTTGATGTCGGCATCTGCGTTTTTAGCGATCATACCCATCAGAGTACTTTTACCTACGCCTGAACCAGCGAAGATTCCCATACGCTGCCCTTTTCCACAGGATAAGAAACCATCTAAGGCTCTGACACCAAAGAACATCTGTTCCTCTATACGGCTCTTCTTCAGAGGGTTTAAAGTTTTAGCAGGCCATTGCGTGGCGGTGTGCTCAGCTCTAAGTTTAATTCCTTCATCGAGTGGTTCACCGAAAGCATCTAAAATTCTGCCTTTTAGTCGAGGACCGACTTTAA
>RFQS01000142.1 GCA_009924885.1 Pseudomonadota bacterium
TCCTCTATTTCTTGATAAGCCAAAGATTTCATCTTTTCTATTTCAAGCTCTGCTGAATCAATAATTTGTCTTTTTAAAACTTCAGCTGCTTGCTCCGCAGAATTAATAATTGCACCTGCATCATGCTTTATAGAATCTATTTTTGCTTCTATTTTATTTAGCTTTTCTTGGTAACCTATTTTTTGACTTTCTAATTCAAGGACTTCTTTATTTAATAAAAGTTTCTTATCTTCAAGAGATTTCTTTAAAGCTCTAGGTAAGAAATAAAGTACTAAAAATAAAACCACCAAAAAGTTAATTAAATTACTTTCTAATATTATCTTCAGATAGTCATTTTCTAACATAAGCTTATACCAAACTATGATCCTGATTTCGAGATGCTGCAAGAGAATCTCGAGTCTTAATTACTAAATTTAACTTCTCTGATAGCGAAGCAGTAATCTGCTGAATATATTCAGTAGATGAATTCATTATTTCTAGTCTGTCATCTTCTAAAGCATTAAGAAGCTCTTCAACCTTTACACTAAGATCTTTGGCCGAATTCTGAATTAAAGCCTCTTTTGCATGGCCAGCTTTAACCCTCGCCTCCAGCATAAGAGCATTCGCCTTAATTTTAGCTTCAGCAATGGTTTTATCTTCTTCTAAAACCTTAAACCTAACTGCAATTTTAGCCTGAAGTTCATTAATGGCCCCTCTAACTCCACCAGACTTCTCTTCTCTAGTTTTAATATTGTTGAAGACTGGCTTAAAAAAAAGCAAATCAAACAAGAATAAGAAAGCGATAAAGCTAACTAGAAAAAGAAAAGCGGTGAAGTCTATGGAGATCACTAATGAAAATCCTCTTTAAATTATTAAATCTTGCTGAAAATCAAGAACGAAACTAACCACGCAAGAATACCAAGAGCCTCAGCCATACCAGCGAAAATAATTGCGTTGGTAAAAAGAGCTGGAGTGTGATCTGGTTGCCTTGCTGAACCTTCAAGCATCTTAGCTGCAACATTACTTACTGCAATCGCTGGACCTGTAACGCCTAAAGCTGCAATACCTGCACTTAGAGCTAAACCTAGAGTTTCAATTTCTGCCATAACCTTATAACCATCCTTTTAAAGAATTAACTCAAGAAATTATAACAAACTTAAAACTAAATAATTCAAAAGCTTAACCACAGTTTAAAGTTTCTCGGTTTAAACATATATGTATGAGAGTGTCAAAAGGAAAAATATATGCAAGGACATAATTACGGATATATACCAATGCCTACAGAGGGAATCAAAGTTCCTAAACCTACTATTCATGGTGCGGCAGAGTATAACCTAGTAGAGGGACAGAGCTTTGGTCAAACATTAACCAATATTATAGGTAAGGCTAATGAAACAATAGGAGCACCGCAACAATTGACTATAGATGCAGTAACCAAAGGAAATGTAGATATACACGAAGTAATGGTGGCACTAGGTAAATCAGAAGTAGCCTTTAAATTAATTTCATCCCTATCTCAAAAAGTAATTGGAGGCTTTGAGAAACTTGTCAGTATGCAAGTTTAGCCTTATCTTTAATTAATCGTACGCATTTGTTATCTTACATCTTAGTGCGGGTATATCTTAGTGTACCTATACCTGAATGAGATAATGGTTTAGTAGTAATGGCAAGCGAAGTAGTAGCTGATAACGGAATGAACGAAGGAATCGGTGCTGGAAATGCACCTGTTGGCTATGCTAATGCTCAGTCAAGCCAAGGCTTTATCAATGACATAATTTCAGATCCACAGAAGCGGCTTTACGCCATCATCGGGGTCTCTGTGGTCGCAGTTTTATTAGTAACTTTTATTTACATAGGAGCTCAGCCTAAAAATGAGAATAGGGGTAAATTAGTACCTTTAGTCCAAGAATTAAATCAATCAAGAGCTTTTGAAATTATCGCTAAATTAAAATCAGTCAATATTGAAGCAAAAGTAGTAAATGGTGAAAAACCTGGAGAATACGTAGTTCAAGTTTACGAAAAAGCAATAGAAACAGCTTACCTAGCTCTTTCCAGAACTAATTTATTAGAGGATGAAGGTTATGGTCTTTTCGACCAAAATGACTGGGCTGCTAGTGACTATGATAAAAGAATAAAACTCACAAGGGCCATAAATGGTGATTTATCTAAAATCATCAGCCGCCTTGATGGCTTAAGAACAGCTATCGTTAGAGTAAACATACCAGAGCAGCAATTATTCACAGAACAGCAAGCCCCAACTACGGCAACGGTACAACTAGAATTAGCAAATGATGCCGAGAAATTATCTAAAACCCAGATACAGAGCATAGTGAACATACTGCGTGGTTATATTCAGAACATCAAAGAAGATCATATCTCTATAGTAGACACGCAAGGTAATAATTACAGTGCTTACAAAGAAGAAACTGAATCAGACGTCGAAGATTACATAGACGAAGTAGAAAAAATAAATACCAAAATGAAAGAGAGAATCAGCAAGTATCTTGATGCTATTCTCGGCGCAGAAGATTATAAAGTCAGTGTCAGTGCTTCCGTTAGTAGAGAAAAAGTAGAACAGCAGGAAACCACTTACACAGAGGGAGCTGTAGGCTCAAGACAGACAGGCACTGAATATCTCAATCAAGGTGAGAACGCGGCAGTACCAGCAGCAGGTGCCGCTAATGGTAAAAACTATTCTCATCAATCGGTTAATGAAAGCCTTTTACCAAGCTTTGAGCAAAAACACACCACATACCTACCAGGGAGAGTTACTGACGTAACCGTAGCCTTAGCTTTGGACAAATCAGTTCCATCAATGGTCTCATTAAAACAACTTCAAGAAAGTGTAGCTGCCATTATAGGGCCAGATATAGATCCAGAAAATGTAAAAATCACTATCGCCGATTTACACGCTAAAGATCAACTAGAAGCACCAGTAAAAGCCGTTGAGACTCCTCAAGGTTGGTTTGATAGTATGGGATTCTGGGGTAAAGCCATGACTATAATTGGTTTTATAGCTCTTGCCTTAATCGTCAGTTTATTTGGCTTAAGCTTTCTAAGTTCTTTTGCCAACAAAGACAGTCAGGCAGAAACAGATGTTTACCCAGACTTAGGCAATGAGTTTGAAGATGACGTACCAACAAACAGTATAGAAAATGACAATGATGGAGAAGATTACGGTGAAAAGGAAGCATTGAGGCAGCAAGAAGCTCTATTAAAGGAGATGATGAGCCAAAGTGCACCACCAAAATACTTCGAACAAGAACAAAGTAACATTTATGATAAAGGTAGTATGAGTAGTCCTGGTTTTGAACGAGGTGAAAGCAGACAAAACTCTCCTCTTTCATTAAGCGGCAGCGTTGGTAATTCAAATAACGAAGAGATTAGATTTGAATCATTATTAAATAATTTTGAAAGCGTAGCGAACAGAAAACCAGATCTGCTTGCTAAAAAGATTGAAGTTTGGTTAGATGAAAAAGAATAATGACAGCGACAGAAGAAAAGAAAAACAAAAAATTAAAATCATTAGCTTTAATTCTTAGATCGCTTGCCCCTGAATCACAAAGAGCTATCTACAAACAACTTCCAGATGAATTAGTCAGAAGAATAAGTCAGGTAAGCCTCGATATAGATAAAGAATTAACTAAAGAAGACTGGGAAATTTTCACTCACTCTTGGCCAGAATTTTCGCATTTAATCAGTGGCGTCGTCCAAGAAACTCAATACGAGCACTGCGCAAAATTTAAAAACAAAGAAAGACCGAAAATACAGGAGTACCTAGACTATAGAATGGGGAATAAAAAAGGGAGACCTAATTTAAGTAGTTCAATTACCCGAATAATCGATAACTTCATATCCCAAAATGCTAATTAAAGCACAAAAAAGAAAAGCCACAACTTCAACAAATTCCCAAAACCAATCAGCAGCTAGATTTGAGCAACCTGAGCGATTAATGCCGTCATTACAAGAGGTTCAGATTTCCGAGCAATTACAAACCCCTGTGATTCAAATTGACAAAGCTGCAATTCAGAAAGCAGTCGAAATAGAAAAACAGGCCATACTACAAGAATTTGAGGCTGAAGTAGCAGAAAAAAGAAGAATTGTTGAAACAGAAATACAGAGCAGGCTTGAAGAAATAGAAATCAATTTAGCAAATATACAAAAACGTGAACATGAAATAGAAACTATTCTATCCACAGAAAAACAAAATTTAGAAATTGAAAAAGCTGCCGAACAAGAAAGAATTCAGACCATAGAACAGCAGCTTCAAAGTCAATTTGAGACCGCTATTCAGCAAGGCTTTGAACAAGGGTATCAAGAAGCTAAAACAAATTTAGATAGAGTAAGTAATGAATTTGAAGAAATTATCCATAATATTCATCGCTCTAAAGAAGTACTTCTTCTTGAGATAGAGCCGCAAATTACCAGCATAGCCCTTGAAGTAGCGAGGAAAATTTTACAAAGAGAAAGCAAACTAAATAGCAACCTGATTCTAGAACAAGTAAAAAGTGCCATCCGAAAAGTTACTATTCGAGGTGGTCTCCTAGAAGTAAGCATCAATCCAGACGATGCCCAGCACAAAATCGAGCTAGAAAGTGCTTTAGATAAAATGCTTGATAAAGAAGTTAGATTAATTTTCAAGGAAGATCCTAGTGTGAGTCAAGGCTCTTGCATAGTTGACACCCAAGGTGGCCAATTAAATGCAAATTTTAAGATTCAGATAGAGTCTGTTAAATTAGCTTTTGAGAAATACTTCGGCAAGGAAATAATTTTAATAGAAGCTCCAGACGAAGAGGAAATAGCTCCTATCCCAGATATAGAAGAAGAGATACACTCTGGATTAGAAGCAATCACAGAGTTAGAAGAGATACCACTTGAGCTAGAAGCAGTCACAGAGCCAGAAGAAATACCACTTGAGTTAAAGCTAGTCACAGAGCCAGAAGAAATACCACTTGAGCTAGAGGCAGTCACAGAGTTAGAAGAGACTAACTTCACCGAGAATCTAGACAATCAATTTATTTTTGAAAGTGCAGTAGACGCACAAAGTCAACAAAATTCCAATGAGGCCTTTTCAGCTGATGCTTTGGCCTTAATGAGTGAATTAGATTCAGCTTTCAACCAAAAAAATACTAATAATTCCACAGATGAATATGTCGACCTCGACACCTTAGATGCCGAACTGGAATCGGTTTTAAGTGAAGAGCTTAATCATATTGAAATAAAAATAGAAGAGGTTAATCATGTTGAGATAGAAGCAGAAGGTCTTAGTCATGTCGAAATAGAGCCGACTGAAGATCTTAGTAAAACTGCAAGCTCTAGCGAGATTAAAGACGATACAGAAATTAAAGACGATACAGAAATTAAAGACCACAACGAAATTAAAAACCCTAGCAAAATCGAAGATATTAACTTAGAAGATTTACAGGCATTATTTGCAGCTGACAGTGAAGAAACTGTAGATGAGGAAACGAATGCAGACCTTGATTTCATTCTAGATCAACTTAAAGAAAATACACCAATTGATCTAGAAAATGATGGGTCTAATGAGAGTAAAGTAATAGAGGAGACTGATGAATTAGATAAAATCATGGACAAATCAGATTTAGATAAAATAGATTTAAATTTCGACCTTGAGTCACCAGATGAAGAGGATTTGGAGGCACTGGAAGAGAGCATGGACGCCCTATTGACAGAAGTTGAGGGTGAAGACACAGATGAGCTCGAAGCTTTACTCGGGGCAAGCAGTATTAAGTTTAACTTCTCAGAAGATGATGATGAGCTGCCAGAAATTGTCACAGACGAACTTGAAGAAGATGATGATGACAAAGAACTGCCAGAGATTGTCATTGAGGAGATTGAAGATGATGAGGTGATTGGCGATGCGGTGAAGACTTCGCTTGAAAAAGCCAACTATGTCGTCGAATGGGCAAAAAATGGCTTAGAAGGCGAAATTGCGCTGACTGATCAACACTTTGAAGCCGTCGTCCTTGACTTAAGCCTCCCAAAAAAAGGTGGGATCGA
>RFQS01000143.1 GCA_009924885.1 Pseudomonadota bacterium
AATGGGGAAACACATGTCTCCTGAAATGCACTCAAGGTATATTAGGGCTCAAAGAGCAGGTTTTCATAGTGGTGGAAAAAAATTAGAATCTAAAAATCCTAAAAAACAAAGAAAGGATGCGGCTATAAGAACAATGGCTAAAACTCCAGTCTCAAAAACTGGTTATGGAGAATGGTCAAAAGATAAACTTAAAGAAGCCTATTATTACATTCTTGAGTATCTTCTTGATGAAGGTTATGCAACTTCTATTGAAGCAGCAGATGGAATCTTTCAAGTAATGAGTGAAGAATGGTTTGCTGAAATTTTAAGCGAATAAGATAACTTTAAAAATAGAATTAAAGCTCTCAGTATATGAGAGCTTTTTTATTGACAATTTTTGAAGATGTAAGTAAATTATTTTAAGAGGAGTGTATAATGAATTTGAAAGAAGTTATAGAGAATAATTGGAATAAAAATGAATTTATTTCTCTATCATTAAATAAAGGTATAGTATGTGAAATAAAAACACAAACACAATTTTTAGATAAATTATATCCTAAAGTTTCATTGAGAACCCGAGCATATGTAATTCTAAATTCTCTCGATAAAACATCTTTGCCTAGATGCAAATGTGGTAAATATTCAGCTATTAATAATTCCAATCCAGAAAAAGGATTTCGTATTTATTGTAGTCCTGAGTGCTCTAGAAGTGATAAAACTATCTCAAAGGATTTAATTAAAGTTTTAGATGATTATGACTTTCTTTATGAAGAGAAAATAATCAAACAAAAGTCCATCGAGCAGATTGCAAAAGAGAATGGAATATCAATTACGCCTGTAGTAAAGTATTTAAAGAAATATAAGTTACATCAGTTGAATGATGCAAGAAGAAGAAATAACAAAGCAAATCAAGTACTAGAAGATAAAGAAAAGCTTACTGAATTATACGAAACTCATTCAATGCAAGAGATTGCAGAAAGTTTAGGTTCTACTAAAGCTACAGTTTCTCGTTGGATGAATACTCATCAAATTGAGATAAAAGCGCCAAATTCTTATGAAAGAAAAATTAAAAAAATATCAAATGAAGAATACGAATTATATGAATATATAAAATCAATATATTCTGGCGAAATAATTCAATCAAATCGTTCAGTTCTAAATGGTAAGGAATTAGATATATTTTTACCTGAAAAAAAACTTGCTATTGAATATAATGGACTGTATAGCCACCATTATAGACCTTGGGAAGAAAAGGAGGGTCTAAAAAAAGATTTAAAATATCATCTATTTAAAACATTAGAGTGTGAAAAACAAGGAATCCAATTATTACAATTTTATAGCGATGAATGGAATTATAAGGAAAATATTTTAAAAAATATTATAAAAAGTAAAATTGGTCTAAATGATAGAATATATGCTCGTAAATGTGAAATTGTAGAAGTAGATACTCACAGTAAAAATTCATTTTTAAATGAATATCATATCCAAGGTGAAGATAAGAGTTCTGTTAAACTTGGATTGACGTATAATAAAGAATTAGTTTGTGTAATGACTTTTGCTAAATCTAGATTTAATAAAGATTATAAATGGGAATTAACTCGATTTTGTGTAAAGGGTGGAGTAAGTGTAGTAGGTGGATTTAGTAAGTTATTAAAGGCCTTTATAGAACTATATGGAAAAAGTGTTATCTCTTATGCAGATAGAAGATATTCAAATGGAAATGTTTATAGAACTAATGGATTTGAATTAATAGGAGTAAATAAACCTTCTTATTACTATGTGGATAAAAACTTTTTAAGGCGATATCATCGCATGAGGTTTCAAAAAAAATATATTGGGGCTTATGATTGCACTGAATATGAAAAAGCGAGAGAAATGGGATATGAAAAAATATTTGACTGTGGAACTTTAGCTTTTGGAATGCAATAAAAAAGGAGCCTTTCGGCTCCTTTAATGTTTCTAAAGTAAGACCTAATGGCTCACATAAGGTTCTTAACCAAAACTCTACGATAATATCTATTAGAGTTCTTTTTGAGTCTACCAAGACCTTGACCATCTTCAGCAGAACCTTCAGCGAATGGATTGGCTACGATTCCATAACGAGTCTTAAAGCCAATTTTGGGCTGGAAGCTCTGCTCACCAACGGCACGAACCATTTGGAGAGGAACATAAGGACAATAGAAGAGACCAGCGTCATAAGGACTAGAACCTTTATAACCAGCAACGTAGAATTGACTATCACTTACGTTTGCTGAATATGGGTCAATATAGACCTTGAACTTGCCTTGAAGTACTCCAGCGAAAGTATTGCCAGTATCATCAACTTGAAGATTGGCATTAAGAGCGGGAGTGTAATCAAGAATACCTGCGTGAGCAAGAGCAGAAGCTACGTCAGCAGAGCAAAGGATCATATTGCCCTTCCCTCTACGAGTTCTTTGAGCAATTGCGTTAGCATCTCTTTCAATCTGGAAGATAAGACCTTTGAACTTCTCAACGGACCAACGACCATTGGAGTCAACATCAAGGTCAAAAACACCTTTAGTTGCAACGTTTGCTTGAGCGCCAGGTTCAGCAACCATATAAATGGTACGAATAACCTCTCTGTTGATTTCAGCAAGAATTTCGCTAGAAAGGATGTTTACAAGCTCAGCTTCTGCATTTAGACCGTGGATGGCCTTTAGGTCTTGAGCGAGTTCAAGGCTGTACTCAGCTTTGAGTGCGCGTGACTTAGCAGTAACTGAAATTCTCTCGATTGAGAGGCCCATTTCATTGAAATAGGTGTCAGTTCCACCATCACCAAGAGCTTCAGCCTCGGATGTCTTCATACCTTGACCAACTCTATAATCTTCGCTTCCTGCAGGAGCAAGAAGGCCAGGATTTGAACCTCTTTGTGCCGTAGTACCAAAGCCAACGTTATTGCCTAGAGTTTGACCATAACCAACAAAATCTGTATGACCAAACCCAGCATTTTGGCCGGAGAATGCGGTGTCAACCTCATTGAAGAATGCCTCATTACCCTGAGGGCCGTTATAACGTGAACGAAGAGCAAAGATGAGTCCTACGGGAGCATTCATTGGTTGAACGCCAGCCAAGTCATAAGCGACTAGGTTGGGCATTGAACGACGAATGAGACTAATTAGAACGGGATCGAAACCAGCAACAGGACCAGCTGCATTAGCACCATAGCTAAAGCCAGCAGCTCCTGAACCAGTTGGATCAGTGTTCATCGTTGGAGCTTCTGTAAGAAATGCTCTCTCTTCACGAAGAGCAACTTCTTGGTTTTCTAACAGGATAGCGGTCACCATTCTACGATGAGAATCTTTAATTGGCTCTAGACCTGCGTAATCTAGAAGTGGTGCCCACTTTTCCTGCAGATGTTCTGCATTGAACATTTGCATTTGTTTTACCTCTTTATTAAAATTGTTGTTTAGTGTTTGATTTTATAATTTAAAAATCACTTTTTAGAAACTCTTCCAAGAGCGTTTAGATAAACTTCCATACTTCCACTTGGGGTATGATATGGAATGGTATCTGTAACATCTTCTACAAGATAGTCTTGAGTGCTTCTAGGAGTCACAGCCTGATTTGAGAAGTAAGCTTCTCTAATCTGGACCATTTTCTCACGAAAATTATCTTCACCATCAAACTCAACATTTTCCGCAAGAGAAGCGAGCTTTTCTTTTTGTGAAAGTGCAAGGCCTTCTGAAACTTCACTGACAATAGTGTCAGATACAGCTTCTGCAAGTCTTCTGTTAAGAGCAACATTGGTTTCAATCTGCTCGTTGAGTTTAGTCTCCATTTCATCAAGTTTTTCTACCATACTCTCTAGAACATCATATTTTTCTTCAGGTACTGATACATAATGATCTTCAAAAAGGTCTCTTAACTGAGTTAAGAAACTTTCAGCAAATTCGTTGCGAATGCCTTTGTCAATTGCAAGAGCATTTTCTTGCAACCATTCATCCGCAACATATTCTAAATAAGCATCAACTCTTTCAGTAAGAGCTTCTGCAATTTCTTCTACCTCTTCAGCGAGGCGCTCTTCGTATTGAGTAGCAATTGCCTCTTCAATTTGTTCGGTTCTTGCATTTAGAGCCGCTTCAAAAACGGTTCTTGCTTTTGATTTAAATTCTTCGGAGAGGTCTTCACCAGAAAGAAGAGCATTTACATCTTCTTCAATTTGAGCTTCGATTTCTTCAATCTGCTCTTTCATTGAAGCCTTCTCTTCTTCATCTTCATCTTCTTCTTCTTCTTTTTTGCTAGAAGCTTTACGACTCTTACGAGACTTAGGAGCTTCTTCTTCTTCGTCCTCGTCTTCATCTTCACAGGAAGCTTCATCTAGAGTTTCTTCATCATCTTCATCATACTCAAACTCATCATCAAAATCTTCTCTCATCTTCTTCATTGGCTCTGCAGATTTTGCTCCGCTATTTACAACATTACGAACTTGAGCTAGAATAGCAGCAGGGTCTTTTAGTTTTGATGAATCATCATCTGGCTTGTAGTCTTGAGGAGTAGGGCCTCCTAAATCTTCCCAACCAGCAGCTCTTTGTCCGTCAGGAATACCAGTTGCTAAATGTTGCATTGGTTCTGCTGGTTTTGCTCCAGCATTTACAGCAGTGCGAGATTGCTTTGTGCCGGTTTCCATTTCTTGTAAATTTTTTCTTCCACGAGGCATTTTAAACTCTCCGATTTCTTCTTTAAATAAATCTGTATTTATTTATAAACTTTAGTTTTTATATAAGTTTTAAATAGTTTTCAAAGTGTTGAAGTTTCCTCTCTTCGGTTAAACGACGAGAAATTACATCATCTTCAATTTTATTTTTAATATTCTCTGAAATCCAAATTTTCTTTTTAGTATCATAGAGCCAATTGACTCCTTCCATAAGACCCTCCACAAAACAATTTGGACCAGAAGGGTCTGAAACTAAATCAATACAACTTAGAATTAAGTCATCACCTACTTTAGAATAACCTTCATTTGTAGGGATTAAGGAACCTACAGCTCTACTGCTTACGCCAAGCTTTACGCCTTCGTTAATTAAAGCTGCAGCAATTTTACCCATAGGTAAAGACTCTAATATTTTTGCTTTACCCATAAATATATTTCCATTTTCCCATAATTTAGTAATGATATGAGAAGCTTTAGATAAATCTAAAGAAGGAGTTGGGCCGTGATTTAATTCACCCAAAGACCTTTTCTGCTCAATAAAGTTTTCTTGATATGACTTTACAGCATTTCTTAAAACTCTCATTTCATAAAGTCTTTTATTTCTATTAACCTCATCGGCTACCATAAATCTTCCCTGAATGTAAAGACTTTGCTTACCGTCTTTACTTTCTTTAATGACTTTTACGTCTTCTACTTGTTCTGTGATGAGTTTCATTTAGCTAAAATTAGAAACGACTTGAACTTCCGTAATATGGATAATATTTGGATTTGAACTCTCATTAAATGCTGCAATTTTTGTAACCTTTCTTAATTCTCCATCTGCATCTGTTACCGCAGATTGAGAAGAAGTGTTCCAATTTAATACGAGTCTAGTATTATGATATCCATTATAACTTGTGGTTTTATCTACACTTGAAACCTGAGCAAATGTAGTATTAATTCCACTGGGGGCAATCCCAGTCAATTCTACATAATCTCCAGCTTCAAAAGCTGAACCTGTACCTTCTGGGAAAATTACAGTAGTACTGGTTCCTGTGATGATGCCAACAACTGGCTCAGAGCGAACACTCTCCTTTAAGATTAACTCAGTATTTGCTGCAACCCATATTGAGGTTGATGTATTAATTCCAGGAGATGCTCCAACTTCAATGTAGGCATTTTGTGATGGAATTATACGAAGATAACCAGACTTCAAAGCAATAGGTCCACTTGTTGAAATTCCAGAAGCGGAACCAATCGTCAATGATGATATTTTTTGAACTATTTTAAAAGCGGACATATTGATGTTGGTTATATAATTTATTTATGATTATAAGGTTT